>CAYFXF010000092.1:0-5458 GCA_964347085.1 uncultured Gemmatimonadota bacterium
ACGGTTGCGATGTTTGGGCGCCGACCCAGTTCCAGACGGGCACCCGGCAGCGAGCCTCCGAGATCACCGGACTGGCGCCCGAGCAGGTGCAGGTGCACACGACGTACCTGGGCGGCGGTTTCGGCCGCCGCGCGGAGACGGACTTCGTCGATGAGGCGGTCGAGACCTCGAAAGCGGTGGGCGCACCGGTAAAGCTGGTCTGGTCGCGGGAGGACGACACTCGACACGATTTTTACCGGCCGGCGTCGCACCATGTGTTGCAGGGGGCGCTCGACGCTCGCGGCCGGCCACTGGCCTGGACCCACCGCCTGGTCGTGCCTTCGATCATGCTGCGTTGGTTCCCGGCCATGGTGCAGAACGGGCTCGACGGCGAGGCGGTAGAGGGGGCCGTAGGACTGCCGTACGCCATCCCGAACGTTTATGTCGACTACCACCACGCCGAGGTCGGCGTACCGGTGGGCTTCTGGCGCTCGGTCGGCCACACGCACAACGCCTACGTCATCGAGTGCTTTATGGATGAGCTGGCGCGGGCGGCCGGCGCCGATCCGTTCGAGTACCGGCGACGGCTACTGGGAGGGGCGCCCCGGCACCGGCGGGTGCTGGAGCTGGCGGCGGAGAAGGCCGGCTGGGGTGGCCGGCTTCCCAGCGGGCGGGCTCGCGGGATCGCCGTACACGAGTCGTTCGGCTCGTTCGTCGCTCAGGTGGCAGAAGTCTCCATCGCGGACGGCCGGCCGCGCGTGCACAGGGTCGTCGCCGCCGTGGACTGCGGCCCGACGGTGAACCCGGGGATAATCGAGGCGCAGATCGAGAGCGCGATCTGTTATGGGCTGACCGCGGCGCTCTACGGCGCCGTCGACATCAAGGACGGCCGGGCGCAGCAGAGCAACTTCCACAACTACCGGATGGTGCGCATCGACGAGATGCCCGCGGTGGAAGTGCACATCGTGCCGAGCACCGACAGCCAGGGTGGCATCGGCGAGGTAGGAACGCCACCGATCGCGCCGGCGGTGGTCAACGCGCTACACGCGCTGCGGGGCCAGCCGATTCGTCGGCTCCCCGTCTCACTCTAGGACGACAGGCGGTAGCTCTCGTCGTAGCTTGGCATGAACGAGGTGGCTCCGGAAAAAGCAGCACGATCCGGGGCTGGCCCCATTCCGCGCGTTAAAGGTTCAACTGGATGCGTCCGTAGTAAAAGCCACCATTCGTCCCGAACTGCGTTACGCGCCGGCTGTAGACGAATCTCTCGTCGTCTCTGTTGACACGGTTCTCGTGCTCGTCCGGGAACGTATTGAAGATGTTGTTTGCGCCGGCCGATAGCCTTACTCCAGGAAGGATTTCATACCCGAGATCCACATCGAAGAGAACCTTGGCGCCAAAATGCTCGTCATTGTCTGGATTGGTCGGCCGGTACTTCACGCTCCCATAGTAGTTAGCCCGCGCCGAGACGCTGAAGCGGTCTATACCGTACCTCGCGGAGAACACGCCTTTCTGTCTCGGCAGTGCTGTCTCGAGCCGATTCTGTTCCTCGCGGTTGAATATCGTAGTCCGCACTTGTTCAATGTCCCCCCCTGCGAACTTGTCCGCAATGGACTGGGGAACATTGATCTTGTCCACGTCCGTCTTCGTGAAGTTCGCAGAGCCTGTCAGGTTCAGGCGACCCCTGCCCAAATCGGTGGCGTACGTCGCGACGATGTCAACACCGAGGGTTTCCGTGTCCACGGCGTTCGTAAAGAACTGTGCCTGCGTAACGCCTAAGTCCTCAAACGGCTCCAGGATCTGTCGGACGGGGCCGTCGACGGGGTTGCCGTCCTCGTCCGTTTCGGCCACAAAGCGACTCGACAAGACGATGCGGTCATCGATCGTAACGCGATAAAAGTCCGCCGTGATCGCCAAGTCGGGCAGCGGCCGCGCCGTGAATCCTGCGCTTATGTTGAAAGACGTCTCCTCGGCCAGTGGCGGAGCGCCGAACGCCCTTGCCACCGTGCTTGGAACCGCAGCGTGGAAGACCTCGACTGGAATCTGCACACCGCTCACGAGCAGGAACTGGGTGGTGATCTTGTTGAACCAGATCTGATGGAGCGAGGGAGCCCGGAAGCCGTTGCCGACCGCACCACGGATGGCAAACTCGGGGGTGAGCTCGTAACGCGCGGCCAACTTGCCGGTGGCTGTGCTCCCGAAGTCGCTGTAATTCTCGAAGCGACCTCCGACGTCGATCAGCAACTGATTCGTGATTTGGCTCTCCAGGCCCGCGTAGGCACTGAGGCTGTTTCGGAAGCGATCAACCTGATTATCTGGCTTGAAACCGGAAAACACCTGAGAACCGGGGGCCTTTAAATCGCCGTTGGGGAGGGTGTCGGTCCCTAAGATATAGGAGCGCTCCTCGCCCGCCTTAATCTCGAAGTGTTCGACCCTGAACTCGCCTCCGAGGACGAGCGACAGCGACTGTAGCGCTTCATTGGTGTCGATCAGTCGCACGGCGTCGAAGTTGCCGGTCGTCTGCGAGAAGCTCTGTCGGCCCGCATCGAACGTCGTTGGACTCGCAGCACCGAGCGAAGCGTTGACTGTGTTCTCGATGTTGAACTGGTAGCTATTTGATCCGTGCGTGACGCTGAGGTCGAGATCCCAGCCTCCGCGGGTCCCCCGCACCCCCCCACTGATCGCCCCGTCATCGATCTCGGTGTGGATCTCCGGCAAGAAGCCATTCGCGAAGATCTCGAAGACCTGGCGCTCTGACTGTCGGGGCAGTCGATAGAATCCTGTCGCCAGACCATCTCGTTTGGTCAGGCCGCCGAAAGCGTAGAACTCCGCGGCTTCACCCAGCGGTACGACCGAGTTGAAGAAGACGCCCCCCACAACCGCCTCACCCTGACCCGTTTTCATCGAGAAATCGTTTCGCGTGAGACCTAATACACTTAGTGAGTCTTCGTCATTAGCGCCATCGCCGGTGAATATCGCCCCGGTGTAGGCACCCGAACGATTGGTGCGGTTCCTGTCCAGGTAATCGCCCGTGACGTTGAAAAACCCGGTTTCGCCGATCCGGAACCCGTAGTTCACATCAGCCTTGGCCGTCTCCCCATCACCCTCACCCGTTACGCCGGCCAGGCCGTTCACTTGCAAGTTCTGCGTCTGATCCTTGAGAACGATATTGATGACGCCTGCAATCGCGTCGGAGCCGTACTGGGCCGCGGCACCGTCGCGCAGAATCTCGATCCTTTCGATCGCCGCGGATGGAATGGCATTCAGGTCCACGCCGACCGTACCGCGACCGAAGGTACCGTTCACGTGGACCAAACCGCTTGAGTGCCTGCGCTTTCCGTTGACCAACACCAGTACCTGGTCGGGCCCGAGCCCGCGCAAGCTTGCGGGATTGATGTGGTCGGTACCATCGGAGATCGTCTGGTGCGAAGCGTTGAAGGAGGGAGCAAGGGTTCGGAGCATTTGGTTGACCTCGTACTCGCCCACGTCCCTCAGCTCGGCGGAAGCGATGATATCCACCGGCACAGGGGTCTCGAGCGCCGTACGGATGGTGCGGGAGCCGACGGCTACGATCTCATCAAGCACGACAGCGCTGACAGCCAGCTCGAAATCAACCGTCACTTCCTCTCCCACCGCTAGACTGATGCGGCGCGAGGCCGCGGCGTACCCGATCGAAGTGGCCCGCAGCGTGTAGACACCAGGCGCGATTACCTCGATTCGATACTGGCCGTCCTGATTCGTGAGCGAGCCTCGGGCCGTACCTACGATCGCCACCGTGGCGCCGACGACCGGCTCTCCGGTGTCAACCGCCCTCACGACGCCCCTCACCGTCGCCGTCTGAGCAGATAAGTCTCCCGCAAGGAAGACCAGGGTGAGGGCGAAGAAGCCAGACATGAATGTGTAGGCGGGCCTCGGTCCCATGGTTTCACCTCCTGCAAGGTTGCGGTATGCCTACCCACCAGCTCGCACAGGTTCCCTACTACGTGTAAGGGAACCGTAGCGTTGCTCGCAGACCCGGCGCCGCCGGTTACGCGGCCCCAGCTACCATCGGATTAGGCAAAAGTCCGGGTCCGACGCGCCATCGTGGACGCGCCCACCATAACTTGAAAGCGAATCAGCGCCAGCTGCAACGGCGCTGCCGCGCTGGGTCAGGAAGGTTAACGAACCAGCAATATCGCGCTCAAACCCCCTCACGTCAACGGACACGTGTCGGGCCCCTGCCTGACCCAGGATCACACGCCCGAAGCCCACCCTATCCCCAGGGATCCCCGCACGTTTTGCGATCGTTGCGGAAAAGAAACCGGGACGCGGTCGCACCGCCTGTGAACGAGGCGGACTAGCAGGCTTACCCGCTGAAACCTGCTGCCCCACGGTGTGTTGCGCGTTCGCTCGTGTGGCGAGATTGGCGACGGGCAGGATTCAAACGCGCAGCGGGGCCAGCCGATTCGTCGGCTCCCCGTCTCACTCTAAACGCGCGTCCTGACCGGAGTCGGCAGACGCCACACCCGTTCGGGAAACGGCGCGAACTCAGCCGCCACCAGCGAGCGGGCTCCCGAGGCCGAGGCCACGGGAGCCCGCTTCTCTAAGGCGCGACGGTCATTAGCCCGCCGCCATCCCAACCCGCGACGTCAGGGCGCGAGAGGCACGACCTGCTCGTAGGCCCCGAACTCCGGCCAGTCGGTGTCGCCCTTGTTGCCGTTGCCCAGGCCCCTAAGCGTGAAGAAGGAGTGGATCGTACTGATGAAGTCGATGTCGTTCGGGTCGCCGCTGTTCAGCGGGTGCTTGACCTCATAGAAGTAGAAGGCCCCATCGGCAACCATGTTGATGCTGAAAGCACCCTCGCCGTCCGGCGCGCGCCCGTTAACCAAGCCGTCATCGAAGGCGCAGAACGACTGTCCCTTCGGACAGCTGTCGTCCCAATACAGGTCGCCGAACTGCGCGCCCGGCGCCGCGGTCCCGTCCACCACCAGTACGTCGTGGCCCGCCATCAGCGCCAGGTCGCCGACGGCGTTCAGGTAGAGGGTCAGCGTGTTCTCCTTCAGGGCCGACGTCTCATCGACGGGAATCTGCACGGCGAAATAGAAGTCGCTGTCGTCGCGCATCCAGTAGTAGGTCGAGGGCTTCTTGCCACCGCCCACGTTGGCCTCGAACGGCGCCATGTTGGCGCAGTCCCACTCCCCGTCGCTCAGCACGCCGTCGATGTTGCCGGCGGCGCCGAAGCCAGGCTGGCAACCGGTGGCCGTGAACTCGACGTCACCACGCTGCACCGGAATCGGATCGCGGTTATCGGTGCCCGCGGGGTCCGTCACCGTGGTATGGGTGAAGGGGCCGACGCCAATCCGGCCGTCGGGCGCCGTCCACGCCTCGTCCCTGACGCCGATACCGAAGCCGCTGGCCTCCAGCACGTTGAGGCCCGGATCGTTACCCAACGTCCACGAGGTCACCCGGGCGATCCCGTCGCCACCTGTGATCGTTGGCATGT
>CAYFXF010000093.1:0-4016 GCA_964347085.1 uncultured Gemmatimonadota bacterium
CGGGGACCCCGAGTGCAATGGGGTCATCGAGCGGTTCATGAGGACACTGTCGGAGCGAAACGCCAGCGCCTCCCCATCCAGAATCCACCTCACGCACGGGTAAGGCTCGCCGTACGTCATGTACTTCGCGATCCTCTACGTCGCGAACTACTTCGTCCAGACCATCCGATCCCAGGGCAGCCTTTACGACGTATTGGCCGCAGCTATCGTGTCAATCGCAGTCCTGCAAGGCGCCCGAGTTGGCAAGTATGCCTTCGTCGCCCTTGTCGGACTAGCGCTGCTCGCTATGATCTTTCAAGCGCGTTACCGGCGTCCTATGCCGGCGCTGCATTGGATCTTGACGACACTAGTCCTGGTTAGCGCCTTCGGCGCAACGGCTTGGGTGCGCGGGGTGCGACTCGCGGTCGGAAACAGTCAGCCTCGGGAATGGCTGGAGGTGCAGCGCTGGGCGCGACAGAATACGGCCAGAGAGGATATCTTGGAGGATATCTTCATCGTACCGCCCAACTTAATGGGCTTCCGCGTCGAGTCCGAGCGTGGAATCTACGCGGATTGGAAGGATGGGACCCAGACGTTTTTCAACCCTCGCTACGGACTTGAGTGGATACGCCGAATGAAGGCGCTTGGCTTGCCCGACCTCGAGAAGATGGGGGGGCGAGTGCGAGTGACGAACTTTTGGCCACCGCCTTCCGAGCTTTGCCAGAGGAGCGTTTCCGCGCAATTGCCCGGGAGCTGGCGCCGACCGCAGGCACGACGTTTCTGGTGATGTTCAGCGATCGTGAACCCTTGGATTTCCCCAGGATTCACGAGAATCCCGCCTACGTCGTATACCGCATCGAGTAGTCGCGTCTAGGCAAAGATCCGCCCCGTGATCACGTCCGCCCGAGGGCGCGCATGAGCCCTGAAACGGGTGCTGACGCTATGGGACAAGCGAGATCCCACGGTCTCAAGGACGGCACCCGTTTTCCTACGACGGGCGACGGCGGTTCCGTTGCGCCAGTCGTCTCAGGACATGCCCTTCAAGGTGTTCAACCGATCAACTGCCGGCGTTCGGAGTGAAAGGCGGCTGCCCGAAGCGCTCGACCCCGAATCGACCAATCAGCGCCTGCGCCTCCGGCCCCGTGATCCATCGGGCGAAGATCCGTGCCCCTTCCAGGTTCGTCGCGCCTCGTACTACAGTGACCGTATACTGATTGAGCAGCGCTGGATCGCCCTCTATTAGTATTTCGAGGTGGAGCCGGTCCATAAGAGTCAGATAGGTTCCCCGGTCGCTGAGTGTGTACGCACCTTTCTCGCTCGCCATCATCAGGACCGCGCCCATGCCCTGACCCGACTCCAGATACCAGTCGCCAAGCGGTGCGAGTCCCGCTGCCGCCCACAGCGCACGTTCGCGCGCATGGGTGCCGGAGTCATCGCCCCGAGAGATGAACTTGGCGCCGGAACCGGCGATGCAAGCCAGAGCAGCCGGCGCGCCCAGGCCCGCGCAGCCGCTGGCCCTCCCGCCTTCTGGTCCAATGATCAGGAAGTCGTTGTACATCACGGGATGGTGCGACTCGGCGTGTCCTGCCGCCCGGAACTCCGCTTCGGCTCTCGGCGAGTGGGTGAGCACTACATCAGCGTCGCCACGGGCCGCGAGGCGCAGCGCTTCCCCGGACCCCACGGCGATGACGCGCACTCGATACTCGGGGTGCGCGCGCAGGAACGCAGGGAGCAGCACTTCGAACAGGCCTGAATCCTCTGTGGATGTCGTTGAGGCGAGTAAGATCTTGCGCGGCTCGCTGGAACAGGAGGCCGCGACGACGCCGAGCAAGACGACGTGTAGGATACGATGGAGGCCACGCATCGTCGGGCGGGAGAGGAGGTCGACGGCTGCCTGCATCGGTTTTCTAGCGATCCTCACCGGCAGCTCTCTTCCTGGACCATCACAATGTGGAACGACGCGCGTCCTAATCGGCGGTCGTTGCGGATCGCTCGTAGATCGCCCGGACGCTGTCGATGCTATCCGCCGCCTCCGGCCGCTTGTCAGGTCGGTACCGTTTGACGCGGGCAAAGCGGAGGGCAAGCCCGGCGGGGTAGCGCGGGCTCCTCTGGACGTCGTTGAAGGCGATCTCGACCACCAGCTCAGGCTTCACGTAGACCGTGTGCGCGTCGCGAGAGATCTCTAGCTCCTGAAGCTTTCGAGTCTGCCACTCCAGGGTCTCGTCGGTCATGCCCTTGAAGGTTTTCCCGAGCATCGCGAAACTGCCGGCGGCGGGATCGCGGGCACCGAGATGCAAGTTGCTGAGCCAGCCGCGTCGCCGACCCGACCCCCACTCCGCCGCCAGCACCACCAGGTCCAGCGTGTGCGCGGGCTTCAGCTTGAGCCAGGTCTGGCCACGCCGGCCCGCCTCGTAGGGTGCGTCGAGCGCCTTCGCCATGATGCCCTCATGACCGGCCGCCAGCGCCTCCTGAAGGAACGTCTCCGCCTCCATTGGGTCCGCGGTCACGGTCCGCGGGACGACGAGCGGCTCGGGCAACGAGCCCGCCAGAGCCTTCGTGCGCTCGTTCGTCGAGCGATCGACCAGGTCCTCACCGTCGAGATAGAGGCAGTCGAAGAAGTACGTCGTCAAGGGAAGCTCGCGTTGCATGCGGTCCAGCTCGAGTCGGCGGCCGAAGCGGCGCATCGTGACCTGAAACGGCCGGGGCTTGCCGTCGGCGCGAAACGCCAGCGCCTCCCCATCCAGAATGACCTCACGCACGGGTAAGGCTCGCACGGTCTCGACCACTTCCGGGAGGCTCGCGGTGACATCCCTTAGCTGCCGCGTGAAGATTCGGACCTCCCCGCCGGCGCGGTGCACCTGCACGCGCGCGCCGTCGAGCTTGTACTCGAGCGCCGCGCGCTCGAACCGGGCCAGTACCGCGCCCACTTCCTCGGCACTCGCGGCCAGCATCGGCCGCACCGGCCTCAACAGCTGGACCGAGAAGCGTGCCAGGCCCGCTCTGCCCTCGGCCAGCGCGGTCCCCGCCACCTCTGTGAGGTCGCCGCCGAACATCGCGGCGCGACGGACCGAGGCGGCTGGCAGCTCGGCGGCACACGCGATCGCTTCCACCATCACCCCCTCCAGCGCCCCCTGCCGCAGCTCGCCGAGCATCAGACGGGTGAGAAAGTCCTGCTCTTCACGGGTAGCGCGGGCCAGGAGCGCCCGGACGATCCGCCCGCGCTCCCTGTTGGAGCCGGGGCCCGCCAGTTCGGCCATGCGCCGCAGCGCCCTCTCCACCTCGAGCAAGGTGAGCTCACCGCAGTCGACCGCCGTGTCGGGGAAGGCCGCACGCAGTGTCGCCGGCCCGATGCCGACTCGTCCGACCGGGGTGTAGCCGGACAGGTAAGCGACCGCCAGGCCAACGTCATCCGCACCGGCTCTCTTGAGGAGCGCGGCGAGCTGCCCGATCTTCTCGAGACGGGCCCGGGTGGCCGCCACCTGTCGCGAGGTCTCGACGATCTCGAGGAGCCGCATCCCTTGCGTCAGGGCAGTGCCGAGACTACACGACGCGCGATCTCGTCCAGCGAGTCGGCGGCTCGCATCAGCTCGAGTAGCTGGTTCATCGCGTCCACGGGCGAGAGCTCACTGAAATGGCGACGTAAGAGCCGGGAGGCCTCCAGTCGTTCCGGCGCCAGCAGTAGTTCCTCGCGCCGCGTCGAGCTCGCCTTCAGATCGACGGCGGGAAAGATGCGTCGATCGGCCAGCTCGCGGCTCAGCACGAGTTCGCTGTTTCCCGTACCCTTGAACTCCTCGAAGATCACGTCGTCCATACGTGAGCCAGTATCGACGAGCGCTGTGGCGATGATCGTTAGCGAACCGCCGCCTTTCTTGGGATCGATCTTGCGCGCGCTGCCCAGGAAACGTTTGGGCTTCTCCAGCGAGCCGGCGTCCAGGCCGCCGGAGAGCGTGCGGCCAGTCCCCCGCTCAACCGCGTTGTAGGCACGGGCCAGCCGCGTGATCGAGTCGAGGATGATGATCACGTCCTCGCCCAGCTCC
>CAYFXF010000093.1:4026-5411 GCA_964347085.1 uncultured Gemmatimonadota bacterium
CAACCTCGCCGAACCCGGCGGCCTCCATCTCGGTCACCTCTTCCGGGCGCTCGTCGACCAGCAGGATGAGCAGCGAGGCTTTAGGGTAGTTACGGACGATACCTTCTGCCACCGACTGCAGGACCGTCGTCTTACCGGCCTTCGCAGGCGACACGATCAGTGCCCGTTGGCCCTTGCCGAACGGGCAGAGCAAATCGAGCACCCAGTCGGTATAGTCTCGGACGCCACGCCGGGTGAGCCCGCAGTCGAGGGTCAGCGGCTCGTCGGGGTGCACGGCGCCCAGCCGCTCGAATTGCGGCCGGCCCTTGAGCTCGGAGGGTTTACGACCGTTGACCGTGACCAGCCGGGTGAGCGGCGGACTCTTCCCACGGCCAGGGGCTTTCCCGACCTCGCCGCTCAGCTCGTCGCCAGTCCTGAGGCCGAACTGCTGAACCAGCCGGCGGCCGACGTGGATATCGCCGCTGGAAGGCAGATAGCTCTGCTCGCGGCGCCGGATGAAGCCGGCGCCTTTGCCGACCAGCGCCAGCACCCCTAAGGAGTCGTTCTTGGCTTGTGGTGACATCGGTGGTGGTTTCGCCCTAGCGGCCTGGTCATCAACCGCCGCCCCGTTACCCCCGCAGCGGTGACGGGTTCACGGCGCGGTTCGCGGCCAGGACCTTGCGACCCTACCTGTACTTCGGTAAACGGAAGCTGCTAACATCATGCCCGGCCTGGCTGTCTCCTTAGCGTAGGCCGTGAAGCATGGCTTCGGACAGGGGTCCCGGATTGCCCGATGCGCTCCTTGTGGAACGAGCCCGGCGCGGAGATACGACGGCGTTCGAGACTCTGGTGCGCCGCCACTATCGTGCCGCGTTCGCCGTGGCCCTCGCCGTGCTCGGGAACTCCATGGACGCCGAGGACGTCTGCCAGGATGCCTTCGTCCGGGCGATAGAGCGGTTGGACGAAGTCCGGCAACCGGAGCGGTTCTCGGCCTGGCTGCTGCAAATCGTGCGCAACCGTGCGCGGAACTACTTAAGCTACCGCCGCCTGCGCTCCGCGCCACCCCTGGAGACGGTCCGGGCGACGAGCGACGACGACCCGGCCCGGGCACCGGAGCGCGCGGAGCTGCGCAGAGAACTGGAGCTGGCGCTGGCGGGACTGAGCGAGATTCAGCGCCAAATCGTGCTGCTGCACGACCTGGAGGGATGGAAACACCGCGAAATCGCCGGACGGCTCGGGCTGTCCGAGGGGATGTCACGGCAGCATCTGATGGGTGCGCGCCGCGTCCTCCGTCAGCGTCTCGGCTCGAAGTACAGTGAGGAACACTCCGATGAATGACGATCGCATCGACCTCTCGCCTCTGGATCCGCTGGGTGACGGCGAGCGGTTCGAAGCGACGGTTCGCT
>CAYFXF010000094.1:0-5378 GCA_964347085.1 uncultured Gemmatimonadota bacterium
CTTGAGCTGCCGCCCTACTGGCAGGACCTGGCCGACGCGGGCAAGGGCCCCTCGATGGGCTGGGTCTTCCTCGGCTCGTTCAACACCGAGATGGCGACGGGGGGCATCGAGAGCGGCAACCCGCCGTTCGAGGCGGGCGCCTCGGCGAACGACATGGATTACCTGCACGCGGTGAACTGGCAGAAGGCGGAGGGCGTGTTCCAGTCGGGGGAGGGGGTGCGCCAGATCCAGGGGATGAGCGTGATCCCGCTCGAGGTCTCGATCCGAGAGGGGCTGCTCTATCTACTCGGTCGAAAAGATACAGAACGCGATCGCCAGCGAGACCTTCTCGGGCCGCGACCCGTTCGGCATCGCGATCCTCGACTTCGACGCGGTGCTCGAGGCGCAGGTCGAGCTGGGCCTCGGCCCGCTGCACACGCAGTTCGACGGCCGTGGCGGCGCCTACACGTCGCTGTTCATCGAGTCGGCGGTCGCCAAGTGGAGCCTCGAGGACTTCACCCTGAAAGAGAAGATCAACGTCCACTACAACATCGGCCACCTCGCGGCGGCGGAGGGCGACACCCGCTCGCCGGACGGCAACTTCCTGGTGGCGCTCAACAAGTGGTCGCTCTCCCGCTTCCACCGGGTGGGCCCGCTGGTCTACCCCGAGTTGGGCTTCAACCCGCACGAGATGACCGTCGACCCGAACGCGGTGAAGGCGGGCGAGGAGCGGATCGAGCGGAGCGGCAACACCGTGGACGTCTACATGACCGCGATCCGCAGCCACTTCACGCCCGAGCACATCAAGGTGAAGCGCGGCGATCGCGTACGCATCCACCTTTCGAGCGTCGAGCGGGCTCGCGACGCCACGCACGGCTTCGCGATCGACAAGTACAACATCAACGTGAGCCTCGAGCCCGGCGAGTCGAACCTCATCGAGTTCGTCGCGGACCAGGAAGGCGTCTACCCGTTCTACTGCAGCGAGTTCTGTTCCGCGCTGCATCTGGAGATGGTGGGCTACTTGTTGGTGGAGCCGTAGCGTACGGAAGGTTCGTCAAGAGAGAGAAGATATGACCGGTCTCGATCTCTTTCGCGGCGATCTCTCGCGCGGCACGCGGACCCTCGTCGCGTTGGCGGCGCTGCTGATCGTGCCGGCGGCGTTCTTGCCAGTGTGGAAGGTGACGCTCCAGGCGCCGCAGTACCCGCAGGGTCTGGCGCTGATGATCTACCCGCACAAGGTGGCCGGCGAGATCCAGGAAGTGAACGTGCTGAACCACTACATCGGGATGAAGGAGATCGAAGGCGACGAGTTCCCCGAGTTCCGCTTCATCCCCTTCTTCATCCTGCGCTTCCTCGGACTCGCCGTTCTGGCGGCGCTCGTGGCGCGGCTCGAGATCGCGGCGTTGGGCTGGATCGACTTCGTGATCTTTGGTGTCGTGATGCTGTTCGACTTCCAGCACTGGTTGTACGAGTACGGGCACAACCTCTCGCCCAGCGCGCCGATCCGCATGGAACCGTTTACACCCAAGTTCCTCGGAACCACCGAGGTCGCGAACTTCACCGTGTCGAGCTGGCCGGCGTCAGGCGCCATCCTGATGTTCGCCGCCGGTGCGCTTGGCCCGCTGGTGCTCTTGCTCGAGTGGCGCCGGCGACTGCAGGCCGAGAGGGCCTCGGGCTCGTGATCGTCTTCGCATTGGTCCTTGTGCTCACCCAACCCCAGGTGGCGGATGTGCCGGGGCGGTACCCGACTATCGCTGCCGCCCTGGCCGCCGCCCGAGCGGGCGACACGATCCGCGTCGGCCCGGGGACCTACCGGGAGCGGCTGGTGGTCGAGCGGCCGGCTGTGCTCTTGGGCCAGGGGCGACCGGTGATTGATGGCGCCGGCCGCGGCACCGTGGTCGAGCTCCGGGCCTCTGCCCTGATCTCGGGCTTCGAGCTTCGTGGGTCGGGGAGAATTCTCGACCAGGAGGATGCCGGCCTCATGGTCAGGGCGGACTCCTGCGTCATCCGCGATAACCAGCTGGCCGACGTGCTGTTCGGCATCTACCTGAAAGAGAGCGATGGGACCCGTGTGATCGGCAACACCGTCATCGGCAAGGACCGTCCGCTCGGCATGCGCGGAGATGGGATCCGTCTCTGGTCGAGCGACGATGTTCTGGTCGAGGGGAACGTCGTGCGCCGCACTCGCGATGTCGTCATCTACTTCAGCCACGGCCTCGTCTTTCGGGATAACCTCGTGACCGACGGCCGGTACGGGCTGCATTACATGTACAGCAGTAACAACCTGTTCGAGCATAACGAGTTCACCAGAAACGACGTCGCCGCCTTCATCATGTACTCGTCGCACATCGCGCTGCGCCACAACGTGTTCGCACGGGCGGCGGGACACAGTGGCTATGGGATCGGCCTCAAGGACGCCGACTGGATCGAGATCACCGACAACCTCGTGGTCCAGAACCAGGTGGGCCTTTACTCCGACAACTCGCCCAGCCGGATCGATGCGCAGAATACGGTTGAACGGAACATACTCGCCTTCAACGACGTGGCCGTGAACCTCATGCCCTCCGTTCGCGCGAACCACTTCGCCGCCAACAGCTTCGTCGCCAACACCCGCGAGGTGTCGGTCTCCGGCGGCGGTCACGCGCTGGCCAACCGCTGGACCGGCAACCGCTGGGACGGGGCGGCCGGCTGGGATGCGGACCGCGACGGCCGGCTCGACACGCCGTACCGCATCGATCGGCTCTCGGACGAGCTGTTCGCCCGATATCCGGAGCTGCGGCTGTTCGAGCTCAGCCCCGCGGCCTCGGCGCTCGACGCGCTGGGCCGGTTCTTCCCGACTCTGGAGCCACAGCCGATCGTGGTCGACTCGACCCCGGCCCGGCTCGTGGCGCGGCCGCCGGAAGAGTCGCCGGGCGTGCGCCACCTCGGCGGAGCGCCCCGTGCCGCCGGGGGTTCGCCCGTGCTCGCCCTCTTCTGGCTCGGGCTGGCCGGCCTGTCGATTTGGGGGGCACGGCGATGGCCGCTCTGATCGAAACGCACGGGCTCTCGGTGCGCTTCGGCGCGCGGCGGGTGCTAACCGACCTCGACTTCGAGGTCGAGCGGGGTCAGCGTCTGGCGCTCCTGGGGCTGAACGGGGCGGGTAAGACCACCCTGCTGCGCTGCCTGATGGGGCTCCTCCCGTTCGAGGGCGCGGTCTCGATCGACGGGACCGACGTGGCGACGGCCGGGGCGCAGGTGCGCCGTTTGATCGGCTACGTCCCGCAGCGGCCGCCCCTGTTTCAGATGAGGCTCGGGACGCTGGTAGAGTTTGTCGCGGCTCTGCGTGGTCTCCCGCAGGACGCGATAGCCGCGCGTCTCGAGTCGTTCGGCTTGCCGCTCTCGGAGACCGAGGCGCTGACGCCCGCCGAGCTCTCGGGCGGCATGCTGCAGAAAGCGCTCCTGGCGATGGCGCTCGCCGGGGATCCACCCGTACTGCTGCTCGACGAGCCGACGGCCAACCTGGACCCGCGGGCGCGGGGCGAGTTTCTGCGCGCCCTGCGTCAGGTGGGCCGGGAGACCACCGTGGTGCTCGCCTCGCATCGCCTCGACGAGGTGGAGACCGTGGCGGACCGCGTCTGGATTCTGCATCGCAGTGGCCGGGCGTTCGCCGGCTCGCTCGGCGACCTGCGGGAGCAGGCCGGGGCCGAGAGCTGGCTCTGGGTAAGCACGCAGGCAGCGCATCGGGACGATGCGCTTCGCGAGCTGTCGGCGCTGTCGGGCCATGCTTCGCTGATCGCCAACGGGACACACCTGGCGGTTCAGCTGCCGGCGGCCGAGCGCCTGGAGGTGCTGAAGCGACTGGAGAGCGCGGGCATCCCGGTCGACGACTTCTGGGTCGTCGGCCCCTCGCTCGAAGAGATAGTCGAGCGCTTCTTCGTCGAGGAGGGGCCGTGAGCCGCACCGCCGTGCTGACGACGCTCGCACGGCGCGAGCTGGGCGAGTCGCTTCGCTCGCGCTGGTTCGTTGCCTACTCGGCCATCTTCCTGGTCGGCGCGCTTGCGCTCACACTTTTCGGGCTGGGCGGGTCCGAGATCTACGGCTACCGCGGGTACGCCAAGGTGATGGCGGGCCTCGTGCACCTGGCGCTGCTTTTCGTCCCGTTGATGGCCCTGTTTCCCGCCGCGGCCGCCATCGCGGGCGAGCGCGAGATCGGCAGCCTCGAGTATCTGGTCAGCCAGCCGCTGTCGTTCGGCCAGCTCTTCTGGGGCAAGTGGCTGGGCGTCAGTCTCGCCGTCTGGTTGTCGATCAGCCTCGGCTTCGGAGTCGCCGGCGCGCTGGCGACCATCGCTGGGACACCCTGGCCCCTCATCGCCACACTCCTCGTGCTCACCCTCCTGCTGGCCCAGGCGTTCGTCGCGGTAGGACTCTTGTGCTCGGTCCTCGCGCGCACCCGCGCCCGGGCGACCAGTGCCGGTCTGGTGGTCTGGATCGTCACCATCGGGCTGGGGACGCTCGGCGTGATGGGCGCCGCGATTCGCTGGGGTGCCCCCCGCGCCGTGCTCAGCTTCTGGGCTTTCGCCAACCCGGTCGAAGCCTTCCGGCTCGGCGTCGTCGCCAGCCTCGATTCCGACGCCAGTCTGTTGGGACCTGTGGGCGCGGCCTGGAGCGAGGCGATCGGCTCGATCGGGATCATCGCGCTCGGCCTCATAGCGCTCCTCCTCTGGGCGATTCTGCCCTCCATCGCCGCCTGGCGCCGCTTCCGTCGCCCGCAGGCCTGGTCGGCCTAGGCGGGAGGGCCGGGCGAGCTTGACGCCGGCCCGGTTGCGTATAGCGTGAGTTTGTACGCCCCCGCCTCAGAGGCCGCAACGCGGCCGTCTTGCAGTAGCTGCCGCCGGGCCGGCGCCCGTCTGCAGGCACGGTTCGGCGACTCGTCTTCGGGCGAGTAACTCTTTTTTATCAACGGGGTTAGAGGAATCGGGCGGATGCCCGCAGTTGGGACATTATGTCCCTGACGGACGACCGGGCGAGCCAGGCGCCGTGGGCCGAGCGGTGAAACTGTTTGTGGCGTCGAGGCTTACGGGCGGTGTATATTTCGCAGGTTTTTGGCACGGAATGCGCCCTGATGGGGTGGGGTTGGCTGGAATCGAACGGGCACGCGGTCCGGCTCCCCGCGGCGCGGTCGCGCGCGGGTCCGGAAGAGAGCCGAGAACGGTCGAGGTTGGCAGTGACCAGTAAAGCGGGTGCGTCGAAGAAGCGGGGCTCCCAGAAAAGTGCAAGGGCGCGGCCTGAAATCCTCCGGCTGCCGGAGCACACGGTGGAGATCGTCTCCGACTCGGGCGAAGGCGCACAGAAATGCGGCCAGATCTTCGGGTCGGTCTGCGCCAAGATGGGGAACGGCGTCTGGACGGTGGAGATCATCC
>CAYFXF010000095.1:0-2438 GCA_964347085.1 uncultured Gemmatimonadota bacterium
CCGCAGCCCGAGGATTCGGCTCATCGACTCGCCAGCGAACTGGCCGATGTTAATCTCGGCCAGGGCCGAGGTCTGCCAGGCGGGGAAGTAGCTGCTGCCCCATGTCCCATAAGGAATTCTCGCTCTGGAAAGCATCGAGTGCGCCTTTCGCAGGAGTTTGTCGCTAAGCCCCTCAGTGGGCGGTAGGCACCCACAGGCTATCGCAGGAGGTGAACTTACAGCTTAGCCTCAGGCTGCGGGCGAAGCAACCGTGCCGCCGTTGCGGCCAGCGGGGCGGGAGGCAAGGCGCAGCGTCTCGTGCGGCCAAGAAGACGGGGCGAACCCCGAAGGCTTCGCCCCGCCGCTGCTGGAGGCCGGAACGCGGTGGGCCTTACTCCAGCCCCAGCTTCTTCAACAGCTCACCCCAGCGCGGGTCCTTGCGCAGCGGGTCCGCGGTCGGGTCCGAGTTGATGTTGCCCAGGCTTCCCGGCTCTTCCGCGTAGGCGCGGTCCAGGTAGGCGAACGCCTCGTCCAAGTTGCCCAACGCCCCGTAGACCAGCGCGAGTTCCTTCAGCGGCGCTCCCAATCCCCGGGCCCGCTCGAGCGCCGCGAGCGCCGGCGCCCGCTCTCCCGCCAGCGCATGAGCCCAGGCGAGGGCTGCCGGGTAGTAGGGATCTTCGGGATTGAGTTCGACCGCATGGCTGGCCGCGCCGACCGCATCCTCGTAACGCCCCGTCATGCCGAATGCCAGACTCAGAAAGTAGAAGGCGTCCGGGTTGTCGGGCTCGATCTCGATCAGTCTTTGGGCCTCCGCGATCGTCGCCTCGTACTCGCGCGCGAAGCCGAGTGCCGACAAGAGGCCGAACCGATACCTAAGTACGAGCGGATCCAGCTCCACGGCGCGACGCACCTCGCTCACACTTTCCTCGTGCCGCCCCAGCGAGCGCAGCAGACGGCTGTATTGGTAATGCGACCACGCCGAACCCGGATTGAGCTCCAGCGCGCGCCGGTACTCACGCTCCGCTTCATCGAAGCGCAACTCCGCCTGGAGAACCCACCCCAGGGCGGAATGGGCCTCGGCCAGCGTCGGTTCCAGCTCGAGCGCCTTCTCCGCCGCCGTGCGCGCCTGCGGCAAGGCCTCGGTCTCCGGCAGGTAGCCGTTCCCCCAGAGTTGGAGGTAGGCCGCAGCCAGCGCCCCGTAGGCCGTCGCGTACTCCGGGTCGGCCGCGATCGCCTGTCGGAAAAGATCCGCCGCGCTTTCCAACCCCGTTCTGCTGAACCCTCTGGTGTTGTACAGGTAGCGGCCCCGGGTGTAGAGGTCGTACGCCTCCAAACTCTCCGTCGGTTTGCGCTCGATCTCCGCGGCGGTCTCCGGCGCCAGCGTCGCTTGCAAGGCCCCCGCGATGTTCTTCGCCAGGTCGGTCTGGATTGCGAAAATGCTCGCCGCCGTCAGTTCCCGATCATAGGTCTCTGCCCAGAGGTGCTCGTCGCTCTGCGCGTCGATCAGCTGGGCGTTGATCCGCACGCGGTCGCCGGCGCGCTGCACGCGACCCTCCAGCACCGTCGCTACACCCAGCTCCTCGGCGATATCTCGAATCGACTTCTCTGTCTCCCGGTACCGCACCACTGATGTGCGTGAGATCACCTTGAGCGCGCTGATCTTGGACAGATGCGTCAAGATGTCGTCGTGGATTCCGCTGGTGAACGATTCGCTCTCCTCGTCGGTTCGAACGCTCGCGAAGGGGAGCACGGCGATCGAAAGGCGATCGACCGCGTCCGTACCCGCGAGCGGCGGCAACGCGGTGCCCGGGCCGAACAGGAGCCAGGCGGTCGCCACCACGCCCCAGAGGCCGAACGCCGCCACCCCGCCCGCGATCGCGTTGCGCCAGGTGAAGAGCCGGCGGTGGCCAGCCTCGTCTCCGAGAGCCGGTGCGGCTTCGCCGCTGACCGCGTCGGTCGTTTCATGCGGGAGGAGCCCCTTCTGGATGAACGCGGTGGCCAGCACGACCGGCAGCCCGATCACCAAGAGCGCGAGCGCGAAGGGCGGGAACCACTCGGGGAGCCCGAAGTTGTTGGCCAGCACGTCGACCACCTGCAGAGCGATCCAGGATCCGACCAGGTAGATGCCCAGCACCTGCCAGAGCGAGCGGCGATGGATCTCTCTTACGAAGCGGTCGAACGAGCCCATGGCACCCTTGGTCAAACTGACAGCCTACTCATCGCAGGGGAGTGTGGGAAGAGCGCAGCCGCGGGTGCTGCCCGGCGCTGCGGCTGGCTGGAGCCATACTGGGAGCCAACAGTCTAGCCTTGAGATGCCGAGCGGGTCAAGCAGGCGCCAGCTGCCAGACCGTATCGAGCACGGTCCCATCCACCCACTTGATCACGGCGACCGGCCGATCGCTGAACCTCGGCGGCGCGGGCGGCCCGCCGCCGATCCGTTCGACCTCCGCCTTGATCTC
>CAYFXF010000095.1:2448-3102 GCA_964347085.1 uncultured Gemmatimonadota bacterium
GTTCGATCCGCGAACGGCTTCTAGCAGGTCGGCCCGTCTGGGGTTGATCGCGATCCCGCGCTCGGTCACCACCACGTCGATCAGCTCGCCCGGCCCCGTCAGGGTGGTGACCCGTTCGATCAGCACGGGGATACGGTCACGGAAGGCGGGCAGGGCCAGGATCGTACAGCCGGCGAAGAGGCAGTTCTGCCAGCCGCCGATCCCGTGCAGTAGCATCCCGTCGGAGTGGGTGTTGACGTTGGCGTTGAAGTTGACGTCGACCTCGGTGGCACCCAGCACGACCGCGTCCACCATCGAGGCGAAGTTCCCCTTTCCGTGATAGTTGTAGGAGGTGAAGGGCGAGGTGGCGACGTGGCGCGGATCGGAGGCGATCGAGCTCACAGCCGCCAGGTCGAAGGTCTGACCGTCGAGGATGTAATCGGTCAGCCCCTCCTCCAGCAGCTCCACCAGATACTGGGTCGAGCCGCCGCGCACGAAGCGGGCCTTGACCCGCGATTCTCTCATCAGCGCTTTCAGAGCATCGACGAAGGCCAGCGCGATGCCGCCGGCGCCTGCCTGGAACGAAAAGCCACCCCGCATGATCCCCGCGTCGCGAAGGAAGCGGGCCACGTACTCGGCGATCAGCAGGCGGTCGGGGCTCTTGGTGATCTCGGT
>CAYFXF010000095.1:3112-5374 GCA_964347085.1 uncultured Gemmatimonadota bacterium
GAGACGATCTTCGCCGGATCACCGATCGAATCGACCTCCACCACGTAGTCCACGTTGTTGCCCTGAATCTGCCAGGGGATGCAGGGGAAGGGCACCAGGTTGTCGGTCACCACGATCACTTTGTCGGCGTAGATCGAGTCGGCGAGTGCGAAGCCGAGCGAGCCGCAGGCGGAGGGCCCGTGCGAGCCGTCGGCGTTGCCGAACGGGTCGGCGGTCGGCGCCGCGATAACCGCGATGTCGATCGACACCTCGCCGTCTTGGACCGCCTGCCAGCGACCGCCGTGCGAGCGTAGCACGCCGAGCCCCCGCATCTTGCCCCGCGAACAGTACTCGCCCAGCGGACCGTTCATGCTCCCCTCGATGTGGTGGACGACGCCCTGGTCCATCAGCTCGATCACCGGCGCGTGGCAGGGGAAGGAGGCGCTGGGAAACCACATCAGGTCGCGGGCGCCCAGCTGCGCGGCGGCGCGCAGCGCCTGTAGGGCTACCGCGTCACCGTTGCGCAGATGGTGGTGGGTCGAGATCGTCATCCCGTCCCGCAGCCTGCATCGCCGGAGGGCGGTCTCGAGATCGGGCAGGCGTTTGTCCCCGCTCGCTGGGTAGTCGCGGCAGGAACGGACCCGCGGCCCGGCCTTGCGGCCGGTCGGCTGATACGCCCCGACGCCCTGGAAGGGGACCTGTTCCGTGCCGTTGACCACGGTGGGCACGCGGCGGCCGGCTGCGTTCATCACCAACTCGACGCTCGTCTTCATCCGCCTGTTCCCTCGCTCCCCGAGGGCTGCCGTCGCGGGGCATCCTTCGGCGGCAACCGTCCCATGCGTCGCGCGTTCCGCACCAGCCGCTGCGCTCGCAGCACGACCGGCCGGTCGATCATCTTCGCGCCGAGGCTGACCACGCCGAGCCCCTGTCGCTCCGCGGCCTCGAACGCGGCGACGATCTCCAGCGCCCGCTCGATCTCCTCCGGTCGGGGCGCGAACGCGTCGTGGATCGGCTCGATCTGTCGGGGGTGGATGCAGCCCATCCCCTCGAAACCGAGGCTGCGTGAGCGGCGCGCCCAGGCTCTGAGCCCTTCGAGGTCCGCCACGTCGCCATAGACCGAGTCGATCGCCTGCACACCGGCGGCACGCGCGGCGTTGACCAAGCGCGTGCGGGCGTAGAGTGACTCGGCCCCCTCCGGCGTCTTGGCCGCCCCGATGTCGGCGGTGTAGTCCTCCAGCCCGATGGTGAGCGCGATCACCGAGTCGGCCGCGGCTCCGATGGCGTAGGCCTTCTCGATCCCGAGCGCGGACTCGAGGATCGGCATCAGCCAGATCGGACGGCCGTCGTCGGCCTGGCCGCTCAGCTCGCGCACGCGCGTTTCGACCCGCCTCACCTGATCTGCGTCCTCGGCCTTCGGGATGAGGATCACATCGGGGCTTTCCGGCACGATGGCCTCGAGGTCGTCGAAGCCGAGCGGAAGCTGGTTGATGCGGACCATGCGCTCGGCGCCCATGAAGTCGACACAACGTAGCGCGTTTCGCACCAGCAGCCGCGCCGTGTCTTTCTCCGAGGGGTGGACAGAATCTTCGAGGTCGAGGATGACCGCGTCTGGCCCGTGGAGCCCGGCGTTCACCATGAACTTGGGCTGGTTGCCGGGGAGGTAGAGCCGCGAGCGGCGCAGGCGGTCTCTGGGGCTCGGCTCACGCGGTGCCGCCGTGCGTCGCGGCCGCGGGTCGCCCGTGCCCGTGGCGCCGGCTCGCCGCGCCGCGCCCTCCACCCGGGCGGCGATGGTGAAGGGAAGCGCGCTCCGGTCATCGATGCTGACGCGGGCCTGCGAGACGCCCAGCGCTTGCAGAACTTCGGCGGCGGTCCGCTGGATCGACTCGCCGTACAGCGAGGCGACCTTCGAAGCGAGCTCGATTTCTAGGCCGCCCGAGCTTGTGAGCTCGATCGCCACGTGAAGATCAGAGCGGACCTCCTCGCCACGCGGGCCCGCCGCGCCGCGCCCTCGGTCAACGTCGTGAAGGCTGGCGGACATCGCTCCCCCTCAGCCGAGCTCGGCGATGACAGCGTCGGTCATCTCTGTCGTGGTCGCCGCGCCTTTGGCGATGACATCCGGGCCGCCCGGCAGCCGCAGCATGTCGTAGGTTCGCACCTCGCCCGCTTTGACCACGGCGCTGATCGCCTTGCGCACCGCAGTCGCTTGCTCGACCGCGCCCAGGTGGTCGAGCATCATCGCGGCGCTGAGGATCATGGCGATCGGGTTCACTACGGGCGGATCGA
>CAYFXF010000096.1:0-5358 GCA_964347085.1 uncultured Gemmatimonadota bacterium
GTCCGTCGTGACGCGCTCCGGCAGGTGGACCGGGACGCGGGTGTGGATGCGGATGATCTCGACGTGCGGGATCTCGCGCAGCTTCTTGAGGAAGTGCTCCAGCCGCCGGTCCGATAGCATGAGCGGATCACCGCCCGAGAGGATCACGTCCCGGACCTCGGTGTGCTCGCTAATGTACTCGAAGGCCGAGTTGAACTGGTTCAGCGGGATCTTTTCCGGGTCGCCGACCTTGCGCCGCCGCGTGCAGAAACGGCAATACGTCGCGCAGACCGGGCTGACCAGGAAGAGGACCCGGTCGGGGTAGCGGTGGGTGATGTTCGGCACCGGGGAATCGTCGTCTTCGCCCAGCGAGTCGACCATGCCGTCCAGAACCTCGTTCTCCTCCGGGATCGGCACGTACTGGTTCCAGAACGGGTCGCCGATCTCTTTGATCGTCGCCAGCGCGGCCGGCGTGATGCGCAAGTTGAACTTGTCGATCGCTTGCTGGACGGCCTCGCGGTCGACGTTGTCTTCGCCGAACAGTTCGATGAGCTGGTCAACGGTGGTTACACTCTTCCTGAGAACCTGTTGCCAGTTCCCCATAGCCGCGCACCTCGTTTGGATAATGAGTCGAGCGATGTCAGCGAGAGGGAGTCCCCCCGCTCCCCGCACCATGTCCCTGCGTCCTCAACACTTCTCTACTCACTCCTTGCGAAGAGAAGACGACTAAGCGAACTGCTTCGCATAGGTGACGCGGTCGTCACCTTCGTCGTAAAAGCCGGGTACTCGGGCCACCTCCGCGTAGCCGCAGGCCAGGTAGAACCGCCGGGTCCCCGCGTAGTCGTCGCGGGACGACGTCTCGATCACGCAGAGCCGAGCGCCACTCGAGCGCATCTGCCGCTCGGCGCGCTTCAGCAGGCCCCGGCCCACCCCGCGGCCCTGCGTTCCCGGCCGCACCACGATCCAATAGAGGTCCCAGGTATCGACCGTGCACGGTGTCGGCCCGTAAAAGGCGAAGCCGGCCAGCTCATCCGGGCCGGAGAAGGCGCCCAGGGCCCAATAGTCGCGCCCAGGTGCCTCGCAGTACGCGTCGAAGACCTCGAGCGCGACCTCGACCTCATCCGGGCGAAAAACGCCCGTCCTGGCGGCGATTTCGGCGATCTGCACCCGCTCGGCCCGCTGGGGAGGCCGCCAGTCGAGGCCGCCCGGCGACGCGGAGCCGACGCGCGCCCCCTTCACGCGGTCGCCACGGCGGGCGTCGTGGGCACCATCGCGCGCGGCGCGCATCAGTTCGGACCTCCGACGACGACCGCCGGCTCCCGTCCGTTCCGTGCGGTGAGCGCTTCGCGCACGATCTTCCCGATCAGCTCCTCGTACGACCAGCCGGCTACCCGGGCCTGACGGGCCAGCCCGGCGTCGGCGGAGAGATCGGGGTTGGGGTTGATGTCGATGACGAACGGCACGCCGTCCTCGCGCAGGCGAACATCAACCCGGGCGTAGCCGTGACCATCGACCAGCCGCCAGGCTCTGGCCGCCAGCCGTTTGAGCTCCTCCGCGACCTGGGGTGGGAGTGGCGCCGGACAGACCGGCTGCGTGCCGAGATCTTCCGGACTTCCAGACTTCCATTTGGCCGCGAAAGTCACGATGGGCGGCGAGCCGCCGGGCAGCCCGCTGAAGTCGATCTCCGAGAGTGGCAACAGGTCGTCGCCGACGATCGCCAGGTTGATCTCACGCCCCTCGACAAAGCGCTGCACCAGCAGCTTGTCCCATGTCTTCTGGAGCCGGAGCAGAGCCTCGATCAGCTCCTCGCGCGACGTGACCACCGAGTTCGGGTGGACGCCGTTCGACGCGTCCTCGGCCGCCGGCTTGACGATCGCTGGGAAGGCGTCCCAGGCCTCGGGTGGGGGCGCACCCCGAGTCACGAGGGTCCAATCGGGGACGTTGACCTCGTGGGCGCGGAGGATCGCCGAGCAGCGGTCCTTATTAAGACAGAGGAGGAGTGTAGCGGCGGAGGCCCCGGTCATCGGCAGGCCGACGAGCTCGACGGCAGCCGCGGCCAGGTACTCGCCGTCGGCGCGCCCGCCAATCGTCTCGCAGAGGTTGAACGCGAAAGCGAAGTCCCCATCGATCAGACGCCTGAGCCATGCGGCTGGATCGTCTGCCGTGATCGACAGCTCCACCGGCTCGTAGCCCAGCGAGTCGAGCGCGGCGATGATTCGGCCGGTGGACTGGGCTGGAGCCAGCGGGTCGAGAGCCGCCGCCTCGCTCTCGGCCACCGCGTCGACCAGCACCGCCACGCGCCGGGACGCCGCCCCACCGTCCGGGAGTTGGCGTGAGCCGGCTGGCCCGTCAGCCGGGAAGCGCGAGGTCATAGCGCGTGGCCGCGGCGCGCAGCACGGCGAGGATCACCTCGTCGAACGAGAGACCTGCCGCCCGCGCGGCCTTGGGATAGCACGAGTTCGCGTTGGGGTCCGGAATCACGCCCGGCAACGGGTTCACCTCCAGGATGTAGGGGTTTCCCTCCTCGTCGCAGCGCACGTCGATCCGCGCCCAATCGCGGCAGCGCAGACGCTTAAAGGCCGCCATCGCGATCGCCTCGATACGCTGTTGGAGCTCCGCTGTGCAGCGGGCCGGACAATGGAAGATGTCCAGCGGATCCTCGGGGCGATCCCAGATCCATTTGGCCTCGAACCCGTAGAGGGGAGGCGCGCCGTTGGGCAGCGTCCCGAAATCGAGCTCCACGATGGGAAGGACACGGCCGTCGCCGTCGTTGCCCAGCACGGCTACGGTGAACTCGCGGCCGCCCAGGAACCGCTCGATGATCGCGGGCTCCCGGTAGCGCTCGACCACCCACTCGACCTCGTCCGCCACCTCTGACCAGGTCGTGCAGAACGACTTCTGGCTGATGCCCTTGCTCGAGCCTTCGTGCAGTGGCTTGACGATGACGGGCAGCTCGAGCGAGCGCCGTATCTCCTCAGGTCGGTAGACGACCTGGAACTCGGGCGTCGGTATCCCGTGGTGGAGAAGGCTCTCCTTGGTCCGCGCCTTGTCGAGACAGATGCCCAGCGTCAGCGGGTCACTGCCGGAATAGGGGATACCCCAGAACTCGCAGAAGGCGGGGACGTGCGACTCACGGCTGGGACCCCCCAGCCCTTCCGCGAAGTTGAAGACGATATCGGGCCGGGCCCGGCGCAGGGTCTCGGGGAAGCTCGGGTCGGCCTCCAGCCGGACCACCTCGCCGGCCTGTGCGAGCGCGCTCTCGATCGCCTCGATGGTCGATTCGTCGTCCCACTCTGCGAAGGTGTCTTGGAGCTCGAGGGCGCGCTCGGTCGCCCGCGGTGGGTTGACAGCTGTAGGAGGATCAATTTGGAGAGAACCCTGCGAGGGCGAGTCGGCTGGCAGAGGCGACAACTCGCCGTCCGTCGGCTTCAGGTTGAAGGCAAATCCGATGCGAAGTTCAGTAGCGCGACGGTCTTTTGTTGAGCTTGGAGCCGACCGTGCTCCCGAGCTTCTTATTGGACCCCCTCCTGTGAGGGTTCATCGATCGTGGCCGCGCTTCAGGCTGGTTTGTGTCGACTTCACCTCCGCCCGTGCCACAGCTAATCGCAACTCGGATCAAGATAGGAACAAAATAAAGAAAAGGGAAGCGTTTTGTAAACCATTTTGTCAAGCTCCGGCGGCGAACCGGTGACCGATGAGCGTACCGAGATCGGGTCGGGGCGATGCGCGCGTCTCTCATCGCTCGAGCCATCGGCATCTGACATCGGCCTGTCGCGATGCTCGGAGCGTGAGCGGTGCACGACTTCGCATCGCGAGTCACGCGGGGTCGCGGTCGCGCGGTGACCGAAGCTGTCCGCCTCGCGCCGGGTGGTCTTACGGGTCGTCCCGGGGGCCTCGGAACGAAGGGGTATAGACAGATATATTCGCATTATCAAAGCGCTTTGGAGGGGGACAGAAGGGGGGTCCCTGGGGGTGCGGGGGGTCGCGTGGGCCGGGTTTGGGTTTGACGGGCGCCGGTGCTCAGCCCACATTGAAAAGTTTAGAAGTCGACCGAGGAGGGGAGCGATCACAGACCCAACCCGCGTCTCGGGCAGCTCGGTGCACGACCTGCTCGAGCGTCACGCGGCCGAGCATCCCGAGCGGCCTTTGGTGCACTCGGCGAGCGAGACCCTCTCATATGGCCGCACGCGGGGCCAGGCCCGCGCCGTCGCCGCCGCCCTCCACAACCTGGGCGTCGGCGCCGGCGACCGCATTGCGATCGACTTACCGAACGGGCCGGAGTTCGTCGTCTCGGCGCTGGCGGCAGCCAATCTGGGTGCGACGATTGTCCCGCTGAACCCCGCCTATTCCCCGCACGAGCTCCAGTTCATGCTGAGGAACTCCGAGGCGTCCGTGGTGATCGCGGTGGAGAAGTTCGATGGGCTGGACAACCTGGAGCTGTTCGAGCGCATGCAGTTCAGCCTGCCGGATCTGCAGTATGTGGTGACGGTGGGCGAGGAGGATCTCTGGTACGACGACCGGATCTTCCAGTTCGAGGACCTGGTCTCGAGCGGGGAGGGAAAGCCGCTGCCGGCGGCGCAGATCGACCCGGAGCAGGACGTCTACGCGATCCTCTATACGGCGGGAACGACCGGGAAGCCGAAGGGGGTCATGCTGACGCACGCGAACCTGGTGGTGACCAACGCGGCCGCGGCAAAGGCTCTGGATATGTCGCGGGATGACACGGCCCTGATCAGCGTGCCGCTCTTCAATATCTTTGGGTTAGGCGCCTTCGTCGCGGCTCTCAGCGTCGGCGCCGGTGTGGCGGTGTTGGAGAGCTTCGATGCCCGACGCTCGCTGCAATTGGCGGTGCGGAGTGGCGCGACCCTGCTCTTGGGCGCGCCGACGCTGTTCGCCCTTCAGCTGAGGTGTGACGAGGCCGAGCAGCTCGATCTCTCCGGGCTGCGGGCCGGGGTGGTGGCGGGCGCCTCCGTCGCGGACTCGCTGGTTGGGGAGGTCCGCGAGCGGCTGGTGCCCGGAGTGGAGATCGCGTACGGGCTGACGGAGACGTCCTCGTTGGTGTCGATGACCCGGCCCGGCGACCCGGCGGAGAAGCGGAGCTTCACGGCGGGCCGGCCGCTAGCGGGCGTCGAGGTCCGGGTGCTGGGGGACGATGGCGCGGTCTTGCCGGTCGAATCGATCGGCGAGCTGGCCGTCCGAGGCGGCAACGTGATGAAAGGTTACTATCGGCAGCCCGAGGAGACCGGCCGATCGTTCACGGACGACGGGTTCTTTCGGACGGGGGACATAGGCATGGTCGACGAGGACGGCTACGTCCATATTGTAGGCCGGAAGCAGGACACGGTCGCGCGGGGCGAGTACCTTATCTACCCGCGCGAA
>CAYFXF010000097.1:0-5279 GCA_964347085.1 uncultured Gemmatimonadota bacterium
GAGGGACCCAAGGGTCCGCAGGCGGCGAACGTCCGGCCAATCGCATAGAGGTCGATCGCGCAAGGCTCTGCCCGCCCACACGGGCAGAGCCTCTTGCCGTCGAGAGCTCCCCGGCGCCGCGCGCCAACGGGGAGGGCCTCCCCATCCTTCATCCGGGATCGTGCCGCTCTTCCGAGCGTCGAATTGACGGCATAGGAGAGTTCTTGCCCGCGGAGCAACCCGGCCAGACAGCGCAACCCCCCCATTCCCAACTTGCGCGCGTTCTCTCTCCCGCCCTACCCTCAAGCCGGCCGGTTGCGGGCTGAGTGTCGCCCGCCGGCCGGCAGCCGGCTTTCCGCGGCCTTCGACGGGAGGGCCTCGTGGAAAGGAGGTTGTCGTGCAGGACACGCGGAGGAAAGCGGTCTCGTCCAAGTGGCGGTCGCTATCCCTTCTGGTCTTGGGGCTGCTGCTGGGCCTGGTGATGCTGACGCCGGTCTCGGCGCACTTCACCACGAACACCACGCACTTGGGCAAGCATGTGTGGCGGCAGGTCATCAAGGCCAAGACCGACAAGCGGTACGCGGACAACGCTCTTCAGTATCATCGTTCGGTGCCAGTCACGGTCGCCCCCTTTGGCTTGGCGGGCGCTGAGGCGCAGTGCCCCGCGGGGTGGTACGCGACCGGTGGAGGGTTCTTCCCCAGCTTCCCTTCACTCATTGAGGTGGCGTCGTACCCGTCGGACGGCACGGGACTCTTCAATGCGGGCCACACGGCGTGGAGCGTCTTCATGGGCGATCTTTTTGGCGCAGGCGGCGCATTCAGGGCCTACGTGATCTGCGCCAGTGTGGACAACACGAGCGGCAACTACGTGCCGGGGGTGTTCCCCTTCAAGCCGGGCTCGCCCAGCCCGGCGGAGTCGTGGGAAGGCTTCGAGTTCCCGAAGAGCGGCGTGAAGCTGCCGGGAGGGTCCTCGGAGTAGTCTGCTGATTCGGTAGGGTCAGGGACCGACCGCGCCCTGGCCCAGGCGGCGGGGCCCAGAGCGTTCCCTCGGGGTCGCTCTTGGGCCCCTGGCCTGGGGGGGGGCTGACTCTTGCGTCACAGGGCCGGCGCCCCGGCCTTGTCGGCGGGGACAACAGGGACCTCGATCTCGCCCGCGATGATCTGCCGCCGCAGGTCCTCGATGACCGGGCGGATGTCGTCGATGAACCCCCCGCTATAGGCGATGTCTACGCCGCCCGCGGCCAGGTCGAACTCACGCACACCCGAGATGAAGTTGCCTCGGGAGTAATCCTCCAGGGCCGCGTGGATCGCACGGTCGATCCTCTTCACCATCGATGTGAGCACGTGGGGCTGCCACGGTGCGCCATCGAGCTCTCCGAGGGACTCCTGGAGCAACGGGAGCGAACGGTACTCATCGGTGTCGACCCCGATCCCCCACAGGTACCTCCCTTCCTCGCCCGAACGGGCCGAGGCGACCTGGAACAGGCCAACCCCCGAGAGCCCTGCAGCGTGGTAGATGACGTCAGCGCCCTCTCCGTACAGCTCGTTGGCCGCATGCGCCCCCAGCGTCGGGCTGCCCCATCCGCTGAAGTCCGGCGGCTCGGTCAGGTAGCGGGCCAGCACCTGGATCTCCGGATCGACCGCTGTGGCGCCGGCCTCGTAGCCGGCCTGGAACCTCCAGATGCCCTCGACGTCCACCCCGCCGATGAAGCCGATGATCCCGGTCTCGCTCTTCAAGGCCGCCGCGGCGCCGACGAGGAACGAGCCCTCCTCCTCGGCGAACGTCAGGTAGGAGACGTTGGGACGGTCGCCGGGGTAGTCAAGGGCGATGAACCGGGTGTCGGGGAAGTCGGCGGCCACCGCATCGACTGGATCCACGGCTTCCGCCCCGTAACCCAGCACGATGAGGGGGACCCCTGCCTCGGCGAGCCGTCGTAGCGTGGTTTCGAGGGAAACCTCCGGGAGGGTCTTCTCGCTCTCTATGTCGAGACTCGAGGCCGCCCGGTCGAACCCGGCCTCGATCATGTCGGCAAAGCCCTCGTCGGCTACTCCTCCGTGGACGAGCACGATATCTGGGGGGCGGCTGCCGAGCAGGGCCAGGCCCCCGTATACGGCGGCCGCGGCCAGAAGGACCACCGCAGCCGCCAGGGCCCAGAGCCTAGTTCGGGCCCTCCGCTCCAGCCGTCGCTGCTGCTCGAGGCGTTGGACTTCCCGGGCCTGTTCCTGCCGACGCCGCTCGAGGGAGGCGTCCAGGAACTGACGCTCCCTCTCGGCGAGCTGAAGCGTCGTGGTTTGCCCCCATTCTTCGAACTCCGCGAGCCGGCTCCCCGTGAGGAGGTAGTCCGGATCGCGGCCGTGAGCCTCCCACACGCTGACCGCGGTGGCGAAGGAGTGATGGCGGAGGAGGTCCGCACGGTGACGGTTCATCCACTGGGCGAGCCGTTTCCACTCGGACAGAAGTGCCTCGTGGGCGACCTCGACCGTCGGGGCGCGCGTGGCAGGGTCCCGGTCGAAGGAGAGGAGTCGGCGGGCCCCGAGGGTATCGATCACCGTCTCCATGGTCTCGCGGTCCACCCCGAGGGACGTGAGCTCCGCTCGGAGGACCCTCCTTCGCGTGTCCTCGCTACGCTCCTCTCCCAAGCTGACCAGGCGGAGGAAGAGCTGGCGCGTGGCCTCCTTCCCCCCCTGGTCCAGCCTCCCGTAGAGATCCTCGGCCCGGCGGGCCAGGGCTCCTGAGACCCCCCCGATCTCGTGGCAGGCCTCCAGCGTGAGGGTGGCATTCTCCCGGCGCTCGAAGAGCTCGGTGAGGGCGTACTGGAGGAGGGGGAGCCCGCCGGGCTGGTCGGCGACCTCGGCCACGATCTCCGCCGCCAGCCGGGGCTCGACGGCTACGCCGACGCCTTCGGCTGGGCCCGAGACTGCTCGCTCCAGCTCGTCGAGCGAGAGGGGGGCGATCGCCTGGGACCTTCCCGCCAGCAGGTCCCCGAATCCCCGGTAGGAGAGCGGTCGGTCGTAGAAGTCTGCCCGGAGCGTCACGAGGACCCGGACTCGGCTCCGCGGGTCGGTCGCGGCGGCGAGAAGAGTCGCCAGGAACCTTCTCCGCTCCTCCTCCTCGCGCACGAGGGTGAAGACCTCCTCGAATTGGTCGATCACCACGAGCAAGACCGAAGCGTCCGGGGGCAGGATCTCCTCGGTTGCCTCCAGCAGCCCGTGCTCGTCCCGCTCGATCCGGTCGGCGAGCCCCGGGGGCGGATCCACGGCGATGCGCATGAGGACGGCCTCCAGCTCCTCGAAGGGGTGGGCTCCAGGGTGCATCGTGGCCACGAACCAGCGGTCGGAGCCCGGCAGCGCTCCGCGTCTCAAGGCAGGAACCAGGCCAGCTCGGACGACGGAGGACTTGCCGCTACCCGAAGGCCCCACCACCGCCAGGAACCCAGACAACTCGCCGCCCTGTTCCATCAGGGCCACAAGCCGCTCCGTGAGGGCATCCATGCCGAAGAAGTCGGCCGCGTCGGCCTCGAGGAAGGGCCGCAGGCCCTTGTAGGGATTGCGGACCTCGAGCGGCGCCACAGCGACCGGCCCGGTTCTCGCAGGGGCAAGGGCGTCACGAACGGCCGTAGCGAAAGCCTCCGAGTGTGCGTAGCGTTCCTCGGGATCCTTCGCGGTGGCCCGGCCGATGACCTCGTCGAGCGCCGCCGGGAGATCTGGACAAACGGAGCGGATGGCGGGCACGGGCTCGCGGGCGTGCTTCCCGGCGAGCGCGTCAGGGGGAGTGTCGGCGAACGGGTGCCGCCCCGCGAGGGCCTCGTGGAGGACGACCCCCAGGCTGTAGATGTCCGCCCGAGGCGTGACGGGCTCACCCCGCGCCTCCTCGGGGGACAGGTAGGAGGCGAACGGGCTCGTCGTGTAACCCCCGCCTACCTCGGCCGCCGCGAGGTCCTTGGCGATCCCGAAGTCGGAGAGATAGGCGTTGGCCTCCTCGTCGAACAGGATGTTGGCTGGCTTCACGTCGCGGTGGACCACCCCCTGGCGGTGGGCGGCCGCAAGGGCCAGGGCGACCTGATCAATCAGTTGCACGACTCGGTCTGCCTCGAGGGGCCCGTGAGCCAGGGCCTCCCTGAGGCTCCCTCCTCGCAGGTAGCGCACAACCAGGTACGCGCCATCGGGTTCCCGCCAGTAGTCGTAGACGGGGACGATGTGCGGATGCTCCAGACGGGCGACGAGCTGGGCCTCCGACTCGAAGCGCCTGATGAACTCGGGGTGGTTGGCGAGCTCGGGGCGGATGATCTTGACAGCAACCTCCCTGCCCACCTCGGGCTGGAAGGCTCGGTGGACGGCTCCGAAGGCTCCCTCCCCGATGAGCTCGAGCAGCCGGTACCCTCGCAGGGGCTCGCCTGCGAGCTCCAGCGCGATGTCCTGGCGGAGGATCTGTTCCTGGAGGCGCTGGAGGTCGGGCGAGGGATCGATCCCGAGCTCCTCCGCGAGCACCTCCCGAGCGCGCCGATAGGCGGCCAGGGCATCTCCCTGACGGCCCGCGCGGTACAGGGCGACCATCAGGTGACCCCACAGCCCCTCGCGGAACGGGTACCGCCTGATGAGAGTCTCGAGCTCGGGGACGAGTTCTCGATGGCGTCCAAGGGCGAGCTCAGCGCCGATCCGCTCCTCGAGCGCCACCATCCGGAGCTCCTCGAGTCGGGCGATCTCCGGCTGGAGAGCCGCCTGCTCCGCCAAGTCGTCCAGGGCGGGTCCCCTCCACAGGCCGAGCGCCTCTCGCAGGGTCTCGACGGCCCCTGAGGGGTGGGCCGCCGCCACACGGCCCGCCTCCGCCACGAGGGCTTCGAAACGGAGCGCGTCCACGTCGCCCGCGTCGGCGGTGAGGACGTAGCCGGACGAGCGGTACTGGATCCGCTCCGCGCCGAGCGCCTTCCGAAGGTTGTGGACGTAGGCCTGGACGGTGTTCCGAGCGGTCTCCGGCGGGTCATCCCCCCACGTCGCATCGATGAGGCGATCGACGGTCACGACCCCGTTCGCCTGGAGAAGGAGGCGGGCGAGCACCGTGCGTTGCTTGGGTCCTCCGATGGGGAGCGTCCGCTCCCCATCGGAAACCTCGAGGGGTCCGAGGAGCCGGAACTCCATGCCGCCACGGTACGCCTCGGCTCGCTCGGAGGGAATACCCAGCTTGCCGACTTTCAGCGTTCTTTCAGCGCCTCCCTTGGGGACCTTCAACGCCAGCCTCGATCCGCGCCCCCGATGGCCGTCGTAGGGAGGGCGAAGGAAAGGGAGGCGAGATGGCCACGATT
>CAYFXF010000098.1:0-266 GCA_964347085.1 uncultured Gemmatimonadota bacterium
GGACCGTCCCGGGCCAACACCCGCGCAGCGCACAGACGACGCCCATGACGCTCTCCTTCGTCCTGGTGATGTTCGTGCTTCCGACCGCCATCATCGGCCTCGCGCTGGTGCTGGCGCTCGCCGCCCGAGAGCGGGGGCGGTGATGCAAGAAGGTGTCGCGGTTCAGGTCTCCGCCGATCCCTTCGCGGTCGCTGCCTTCATCGGTTACTTGGGTGTCATCATCGCCATCGGTGTGCTGTCGGCCCGGTTCTCGTCCGCCGGGGTCA
>CAYFXF010000098.1:276-4775 GCA_964347085.1 uncultured Gemmatimonadota bacterium
CCTGGCTGCTGCTTGGCGTCACCGGCATGGCCTATTCGATCGGCGCTGGCGCGGTGTGGGCGGTGACGGGCTACATCACAGTCGAGCTGTTCCTCTTCCTGTTCTACGCGCGTCGGCTGAGAAATTTCAGCGAGGCCCATGACTGCGTGACGGTGCCGGACTTCTTCGCCGCCCGGTTCGCCGATCAAGACGGCCGTCTGCGGACCGTGCTGATCGCGATCATCCTGATCTTCATGGTGGGCTACGTCTCCTCGCAGTTCGTGGGGGGCGGCAAGGCGTTCGCGGCGAGCTTCGGCCTTAGTCCAACGGCGGGGGTGCTGCTCACGGCGCTGATCGTGCTGGTGTACACGACGCTCGGCGGTTTTCTGGCGGTGAGCCTCAGCGACACCCTGCAGGCCTGCATCATGATCGTGGCTCTGGTCGTGGTGCCGCTGATCGCCATCGCGGATCGTGGTGGCCTGCTGGCTGTTGTGACGGAGCTGCGGGGCTTCGACGTGACCGCAATCGACCCGCTGGCGCTCTCGGCGGGGGTGATCATCGGCTTCCTCGGCATCGGGCTCGGATCACCGGGGAACCCTCACATCATCGTGCGCTACATGTCGATCGCCGACCCGGATCAGCTCCGCGCCTCAGCCATCGTGGCAACGGTTTGGAACGTCGTCATGGCGTGGGGCGCGCTGTTCATCGGGCTGGCTGGCCGGGTTTACTTCCCCGACGTCGCCATGCTTCCCGACGCCGACACCGAGAAGCTCTACCCGCTGCTGGCGGCGCAACACCTGCACCCGGTGGCCTTCGGTATCGTGGTCGCCTCGATCTTCGCCGCCATCATCTCGACCGCCGATTCGCAGCTGCTGGTGGCCGCATCCAGCGTGGTACGCGACTTCTACGAGAAGATCCTTCATCGCGGCGAGATCATCCCCCAGGCACGCCTCGTTCTGTACAGCCGCGTCGTGGTCGCCCTGCTGGTCACGGCGTCCGTGGTCGTAGGCCTGCTGGCTGAGGCGCTGGTCTTCTGGCTGGTCCTGTTCGCATGGGCCGGACTCGGCGCGTCGTTCGGGCCGACTTCGATCCTTGCCCTCTACTGGCGCAAGACGACCCGCGCCGGCGTGATCGCCGGCCTGGTCACGGGTACGGCGATCACCTTCATCTGGGAGCTGACACCGGCGCTGAGCACCCGGCTCTATGAGCTCGTGCCGGCGTTCGCCGGCGCCCTCTTGGCGACGCTGACCGTGAGTCGCCTCACCCGTCCGCCCGACGATGTCGAACGCATGTTCGAGGTCATGAAGGGTCGCGGACTCGTCCGCTCGCCCTAGCGTGCCTATTATCTGACCATGCTGCGAGTGGTGTTCATGGGGACGTCGTCGGCGCGGCCGACCGTGTCTCGCAATACGAGCGCTCTGGCGATCCAGCGGGAAGGCGACCTGTACCTGTTCGACTGCGGAGAGGGTACGCAGCGGCAGATGATGCGCTACAGCGTCGGCTTCACGGTCCGGGACATCTACCTGACTCACATGCACGCCGACCACCATCTGGGCTTGGTCGGCCTGCTGCGCACGATGAGCTTGCAGGGACGCGAGGAGCCGCTGCGCGTCTTCACGCCGCCGGGCGGCGAGCGCCTCGTGACGGAGGCGATCGGGCTGGAGCAGGACGGATTGCTGTTCGCGGTCGACGTGTCGCCCCTCCAACCCGGCGACTCGGTCGGCCACGACGGCTATGCGATCTCCGCCTACCGGGTCAGTCACCCCGGCGGAGCCAACGGCTACGTGCTCCGTGAGGACAAGCGGCCGGGGCGCTTTCATCCGGAACGGGCACGCGAGCTCGGCCTGCCGGAAGGCCGGCTGTTTGGCCGCCTGCAGCGAGGCGAGTCGGTTCGCCTCGACGACGGGCGCGAGGTGCGGCCGGAGGACGTGCTGGGGCCGACCCGACCCGGGCGCGCCTTGGTCTACACGGGCGACACGCGGCCGTGCGAGGCGACCGTAGAGGAGGCGGCAGATTGTGACTTGCTGATCCACGAGGCGACCTTCTCGGAAGAGGAGGCGGAGCGCGCGGCGCGCACGGGGCACTCGACGGCCAGGGGCGCGGCCGAGATCGCTCGGCGGGCCGGCGCACGTCGGCTGATCCTCACCCACGTGAGCGCCCGCTACTCGGAACGGCCACAGGTGCTGGAGCAGGAGGCCAGCCGCGTCTGCTCGGCGGCCTGCGAGGTCAAGGTTGCCTACGACGGACTTCGCGTGGAGGTGCCGCTCCGCGACGACAGGAAGGCGCCCCAATTGGACCCGACATGATCATCGCCATCGACGGGCCGGCCGGTTCCGGAAAGAGCACGACAGCGAGCGAGGTGGCCCGGCGGCTCGGCTTCCTGCACCTTGACTCCGGCGCCCTCTACCGCGCCTTCGCCGTCGCCGCCTGTCGCCATAGCTGGGTCAGCCCGGCGGGCGTCGTACCGGCGGAACGGATCGGCAAGCTGGCGAAGAGCGCTGTGAGCGCTGGCGTCGAGGCGGAAAGCATCGTGGTCTGGCTCGACGGGCGCCGGCTCGACGCGGAGCTCCGCACCCCGGAAGTGACGGCCTGCGCCTCTAAGATCTCCGCCTTCCCCGAGATCCGGCGGCGGGTCGACAAGCTACTCCGCCGCCTGGTCAGCCAACACAAGGGCGGCGTCGTCTGCGAAGGCCGCGATATGGGCACGGTCGTCTTTCCGGACGCCGAGCTCAGGGTCTTCATGGACGCGGAGCCGAAGGAGCGGGCGCGGCGGCGGCTGCGGCAGCGCGGCGAGCCGCTCACACATGGGCGGGTCCGGGCCGAGGCACGCCAGATCCGGGCCCGAGACCAAGCCGACTCGGAGCGCTCCGTGTCGCCGCTCCGGCCTGCCGAGGGTGCCTTGTTGATCGACACGACCCGCCTGAGCTTCGAAGAGCAGGTGGCGCGCGTTGTGGCGGCGGCGCGCGAGCGGCTTGACAGAGCTTGAATTGGTGGGGTAGATTGCACGGTTAATTCAGCGGTGCGGCTTAGTCCGTGTGGCGAAAGAAGTTAGCGAGCGGGTCCGGTACCGCTGCGCTGACTCTGCCAGCACCGGCTAGCTCGATCAACCCGAACTTGGTGAGGTCGCCGAACCCGGACCCCGGCGAGCGCAGATTAACCCGATGACAACAGAGAAGAGCGAGGCCAAGCCGCCTCGTGCAGCTGAGGCGCCAACAGACACCACCCAACAGAACGAGCCGAGCGGGCAGCCGAGCCCGGAAGACACCGCCCCCTCGAGTGAGGCCCCGGCGGTGGCGACGTCCTCTCCAAAGCCAGAGCCCGAGACCAGCCCGGAGAAGAGCGGCAAGTCGAGCTTGCGCCGCGAGCTCTTCGAGGAAGAGGAGTACTCCGCCGAAGAGTACGAGAGCATGCTCTCGATGTACGAGGACACCCTCAAGAACATCGAGGAGGGTGAGATCGTGCGGGCGAAGGTGCTGCGGGTGGACGACACGGCGGCGATCCTCGATCTGGGGTTCAAGTCCGAGGGGTCGGTGCCGCTGGACGAGTTTCGTACACCGGACGAGGTGGAGCCGGGTCAAGAGGTCGAAGTCTTTCTGGAACGGCTGGAGGACAAAGAGGGACTCGTCGTCCTCTCCAAGAAGAAGGCGGACTTCCTCCGCGTCTGGGAGGAGATCAAGGTCGCCTACGACAGTGATGAGCCGATCCGCGGCACGATCAAGAAGAAAGTGAAAGGGGGCGTAACCGTCGACATCATGGGTGTCGACGCCTTCCTGCCCGGATCGCAGGTGGCACTTCGCCGGGTGCCGAACATCGATGATCTGATCGGTCAGGAATACGAGTTCAAGATTCTCAAGCTGAACAAGCGGCGCCGCAACATCGTCGTCTCGCGACGGGTGATCCTGGAACAGCAACGCGGCGAGAAGCGCGAGCAGCTAAAGGCAGAGCTGGAGGTCGGTCAGATTCGCAAGGGCGTCGTGAAGAACATCACGGACTTCGGCGCCTTTATCGATCTGGGCGGCATGGACGGCCTGCTGCACATCACCGACATGTCGTGGGGCCGGGTCGGCCATCCCAGCGAAGTATGCCAGATCAGCGATGAGATCGAGGTGAGGATTCTCGACGTCGACTGGGATCGCGAGCGTATCTCGCTCGGGCTCAAGCAGCTCGAGCCACACCCCTGGAAGGATGTGGAGGAAAGATACCCGGTGGGCGCGCGGGTCCTGGGCAAGGTCGTCTCGATCACCAACTACGGCGCCTTCGTCGAGCTGGAACGCGGCGTCGAGGGTCTGGTTCACATCTCCGAGATGAGCTGGACGCGCAACGTCAGGCATCCGTCGCAGCTGGTGTCGATCGGGGAAGAGATCGAGGCGGTGGTGCTGCGCGTCGATCCGGAGGACGAGAAGATCTCGCTCGGCATGAAGCAGGCGGAGGAGGACCCGTGGCTCAGCCTGCCGGAGAAGTACCCGCCCGGAACGCGCATCCGCGGTAAGGTCCGCAACCTGACCACGTTCGGCGCCTTT
>CAYFXF010000098.1:4808-5229 GCA_964347085.1 uncultured Gemmatimonadota bacterium
CAGCACCCGTCGGAGGTGCTCAAGAAGGGCGACGAGGTCGAGGTCGTGACCTTGAGCATCGACGTGGCCAATAAGCGCATCTCGCTTGGTTTGAAGCAGACCGAGGAGGATCCGTGGTACGGCTTGGCACAGAAGTACGGACCGGGAACCGAACTCGAGGGCACCGTAGCGCGTCTGCTGGATAAGGGCGTCGTGGTGGATCTCGGCGACGACGTCGAGGGCTTCGTGCCGGTCTCGCAGATCGCCGAGGATCGCGAGATCGAGACTCCCGGTGAGGCCTTGAAGGAGGGACAGGTCGTGGGCCTGAAGGTGGTGGAGTCGGATCCGATCAACCGACGCATCGTTCTCCAGGTCACCGTGCTTCCGGAGCCCCAAGCGGAGCCGCCCGAGCCGGCGGAGCCCGCCGAGGCGCCCGAGCCGG
>CAYFXF010000099.1:0-5198 GCA_964347085.1 uncultured Gemmatimonadota bacterium
TAGCCATTTTCTGATGAAACGTAAGGGCCAGGTGACGGCCGTAAGCCCCCTTCTGGCCATGTCTGGAGCGTATTCTGCACGGAGTTGATGAACTCTGCTTACGACCTAGTCCAATCGACGCTTCCAGCGCCAAACTAGGAGAACGACGACCCCAACCGCAACGCCGACAGTGGCGACGATTCCACCGATAAGCAGCCACGGGAGCCCCGGAGCAGGACATTCCGGTTCGTCGAGGGCCGTCCACACGTTCGTCGAGCTATCGTAGGTCCAGGTGTCCTTGGTGAATGTGACTTCCCGATGGGGACCCCCGCCGAAGAGTACGGTCTTGCCGGTGGCCTCCACGTAGACCATGCCATGCCACGCGCGCGGACAGGGGGCCGTGGCGGGCGTCAGAAGCGTCCAGATATTCGAAGCGTAGTCGAACGTCCACGTCTCGTTGTTGGTCTGCTCCGTTCTCGCATCGACCCCCCCGAACAGGATGACGACCCCCCCGCCCGGGTCGTAAACCATGCCTTGCCCGATCCCACCTCGAGGTGAAGGGGCCGTAGGGGGATTGAGCTCCGTCCACGTATTGCTGTCGTAATCGTATGCCCACGTGTCGTCCAGGGGAATGCCTGCGTATCCTCCGAACAGGATGACGCGATCCTGGGCCCCGTCGTAAGCCATTCCGGCCAGTATTCGTGCGGGGGGACGAACCGCCGGGTGCATCTCGGTCCAGGTGTTGCTTTCGAAATCATACGCCCACGTGTCGTCGTAGAAAGTGAGGGTATGGTCCACGCGGCCGCCGAAGAGGATAATCCGGTCTGACCCGCTGTCATACGCCATCCCTGGATTCTCACGCCGGCCCTCGGGCCCCGTGGGGGGCGCCGAGGTAGGCATCATGTCGATCCAGGTGTTGTTACTCAGATCGTAGGCCCAGGTTTCCCCTTGCTGGTACTGGATGATTCGGTCCGATCCCGAGTCGTATGCCATGCGGCCATCGCGTACCGGTGGTGGCGAGGATAATGGGGAGAGTTCGGCCCACACGCTAGCAGGGACATCGTACGCCCATGTGTCAGCAAGGGCCTCGCCGAGATGCGGCGGGGGGGTACCCACCCCGCCGAATAGGAAGACTCGGTCCGATTCGCCATGGTACACCATCTGGTGGAGGGCCCGCGCGGAAGGACGGCCACCGTCACTGTGGCCGTATGTGATCGCCGCTGGAAGGATCAGCGCGAGGAATAGCATTGCCACCCCGACGATCGATGCCCACACGAATCTCAGCGCATTAGCCTCCTGGGCCTATGGATGTAATCCTAGGAAGCCGGAACGATGCTCGGCCTGAGTGGGAAAGGGTGTGGCGGCAAACCCCCCAATGCGAAAGGGGTCTCGGAATTGGAGGGAGGCTCGCCGTCGGCTGTATAGGTCTTGCCTCTGCCGCTGGCGTCTTGCCCCGTCGCCCGGGCCCTTCTTCTTCAAAAGTGAAGCAGCCGGCCGGGCCGGTCGAGAGCCTATCGATGGACTGACTCGTAGGACTATCCCGACAGCAAGCATCGTCACGCCGAACGTCACCGCCACCCTAACCAAGACGAAGTAGCGATATCCTATGAACAACGGATATCCGACGACGTACATCAACACGAGAAGTCCACCGACCGCCGAAACAGTTCCAAGAACCGCGAGAATAGCCCCTGGGGACGGCGGCGCTCTCGTCGGGGATGTCAACGCAAAGATGCCCCCGACCGTCGAGGCAATCCCAAGAACCATGAGGAGGATCCCTGTAATCGGCGAAGCGAGGGCGAGGAGCCGTACCCCTATCGGGGGCAAAGCGAAGAAGCCCCCGACTAACGAAGCAATGCCGAGACCGATGAGAAGAATCCCGAATGGGAGAGGGGTCCGCATCAGCGCTCCCTGCGTAGCGGGGGTCTTGAGGCGGGCGCCCGCTTCGATGGACGCGGATCCGATCACGGCCAAGATGAACCCGTACGCGAAACCGACCGAAGGGGTCCCAGAGGTAATAGTGATCCCGCCGTACTTTGCGGCGACAAACATCTGGATGGCGGCAAGCGCGAGCAGGAGAATCCCTGAAATCCCGAACCACGAGAACCTGCGGACGCCGATCGCAGACGCCACGCCGAAGACCACAACCAGGAAGAGCCAGACGGACGCCAAGAGTGCGGAGAGGCCCCCGCCAAAGAAAGCGAGCGGCAAGGTGGCGATGCCGTCCAGACCGTAGTACGTTCGCGTCGACGTGCCGAGATACTGGTCACCTATTCCTAGTATTGGGCTTGGAACTGTGAACCACGGCAGAAAATAGCTTACGAGCAGGAGGACGGAACCGACGAGTAGGAGGACCCGCCCGCAGGGAACGACCGCATACGCCTCAGCTGCACGCGACCTCAACGCGTCGCCAACTCTCCGGACCCATCCCTGTACATCCGCTCGGCTCTCCCGTTCGGGGCGGGGTCGTGCTTCGGACCCCTCCGAAACGTCCCTGAGTAGGACGAGAGCAGCCTCTCCTCTAGGCGTGAGGCCATAGAGACTGTCGGTAAGCCGAACCAGGTCCGCGTTCCGGAGGGACCTCAAATGGTAGTTGAATCGTCCCCTGTCGCCCCCATTCGGTTCGAGATGGGTGAACAGGTCGGAATACGTTGTCCGCCCCTTTTCCAGAACTTTCAAGACGCGCTGGCGGTAGGGATGATCCAAAGCCCGTATCGCGTCACCACGGGACACGGGGCGCAATTCACCGAGGGGTAGAAAAGCGTTTGCGGGAAGATGATTTCCCGTCGGGTTCTCGGGCCCAAACCCCGCCTCGCCCTGCAATTAGCATGGGAGTTCATGGTCTTCTATTGCCTTACCCGATATGGACAAACCCGAGTGGGCCCTCGGATCGACTTTGCGGCTGCTTCAAGCATAAAGAGGGGGATTCAAGAGCGAGCCAGGTCACGGCAGTAGGCCCCCTTCTGTCCCTCCTTCGGCCGTATTCTAGGCACGGTTGATGAACTCCGCTTATTTGTCACCAAGGCCCGCGTCATGTCCTGTCAAGACATTAATACCCAGAAAGTCTTCGGGGCCCTTATGGGGGAGGAGAAGAGCGTTCTGCGATTGGGCGGTATCGCCGGTCTGGTGGCTGGCGTCATCTATATTCTCGGCGTGGCCATCGACCTTGCGGCTCGGCCACCGTTTGCCGGATTCGAGTTAGCGATACAGCGATTCCCGGAGTGGATATCGGTCCACATCGTGGCCTTCGGCCTGATTTTGGCGGCGGTCGTCCTAGCCATGGCCCTCTTCCTGGCGTTATATCGGGCTCTCCGAGGGAGCGGCCTCGCACTCGCTCTTTTCGGCGGAGTTCTGGCCGTTCTCGGCCTGCTCATGTTTGCGTTCTTCTTCGCCTTCGACATCACGGTGCTCCCTCTCGTGTCCGACCTCTTCGCTGCTGCCGAGACCGCCGAGGAAGAACACACGATCGTCCTCCTGTACCAAGTTGGGTCTCGTGTCCCCGCCCTCGCACTGACACTCGTGGCCACCGTACTAGTGAGCGTAGGCTTCATTTCCCTCGGCGCAGCCATGTTCAGTAGCACTGACTTCGGAAAGGGCCTCGGCTCGATCAGCGTGGCATTTGGCGTGGTTGGGTTGGGCGCTCAGGTTTCTCTGCGGGTTGCATTCACGGCGGTGGCAGGTGAGGCAGCGGCGGCGTCGGGCGCGCTCGCGGCGGCGAACGTGCTCCCGACAATTCTGCTCATCGCTTTCCTTCTCCTCTTCGGATGGAAGGTCTACAGCCTGTCGAAGGCCACGTGAAGAAAGGGGGTGCAGAGACTGGCTGCTTCTACTGTGACGCGTCCTCCCGGAGTGACAATCCTGTCCACGTTGGTGACAGTCAATGCCACCACCGCCTTCGCGCTCGGCTTCTTCGGACTGTACCTATACGCCTATGGCTGGTACAACCCGGCCATGCCGACTCTCGGTGTCATTTCGGTGGTTCTGGGCGTTACCTACCTCGTAGCGGGCGGCGGCCTCCTTGAGCTGAAAACGCAGAGCTGGTGGCTCTTGCTGGTCGCCAGCGTTCTTCTGCTCGGAACAAGCATGATTCTGCTGCTGCTCTTCACTGACGCCTTCTCCTTCGGGTACTCCCTGGTCGGGCTGTACTTCGAATGGCCCATCGCTCTCGTTATCCTCGGCATTGCCATCCCGCTTTCCCTCATCATTACGGTTTTCCTGGTCCTCGTTAGGCGGCGGTTCGAACTCGGTGTGAGGTAGTCGCGTGTGTGACCCGTCGAACAGGCGAGCTACATGCCTACGAGATGCAAAGCGTTCCAACAAGAGGGCAACAGCGCGAGCTGAATGATGCCGTTAGCAGAGCATGACCTTTCCCTAGTTATCGGACTCGACCTGGGAGCCCAGTGTGGCCCCGAAGTCTGAAACTGAGGACCACGAGAACGACTACGAGCAGGACCTCGATGGCCATGGCGGCCGTAGTGACTATCCGCCAGTCCATTGGCACCACGTGGCGCCAAGTGGTGAAGTAGACCCCGATGAGAGGGAGCGTGTAGCCTATGCCTACCCAAGCCATCAGCTGCTTGCGATTGGTGACCAAGAAGGCAGCTACGAATACAAGGTAGCCCGCTCCCATTACGAAGGTGAGGGTTACAGCTATCACGGGCTGGAGGTAAATGATGGCATCCACCGTGAGGTAGAGGTGGAGTAAGGCCGTGACTAAGGCCAACCCAATGCCAAGTTGAGCCGCGGCCGGTGCTGGGCCCAACGAAAGAAGGCTTTTCGTCGCTACCTCCTCCCCCACGACTGCCTCATCGGTGGCAAGAGATTAACCTTTTCGCCTGGTCCCCCATCCACCTTGTAGAGGTCCGAGAGTTCCTTCGGGATCATGATGGCGAGGCCCCGCCCCGTCCTCCGAATCCGAAACCAGACGAACAGTAATCCTTCGCGATGAACAATAAGGGGGGCCAGGTCACGGCAGTAAGCCCCCTTATGGACTTGTGAGGACCCCTTTCCAGCATCGTCTGATGAAACCCTGCTTATAGGCCACCCGGATTCTGGGCTCAAGGCAAATTCGTTAGCCCTGCCATTAGTCAGAAAGCCTTATTCATGCGCCATGCCATGACCTCGCATGCCTGCCGACGGCGTAATCCGCGCCGTGGACCATCCGTACCGGCGGAATATTCTACACATCCTGTCCAGGGGGTCCTTGACGTATTCCCAGC
>CAYFXF010000100.1:0-3921 GCA_964347085.1 uncultured Gemmatimonadota bacterium
GTGTTTGCGTCGTACCGCCGGGTCGGCCTCAAACGGACGACGGACTTCCTCGATCGGCTGAAGGATTTCGGCTTCAAGTACGCGACGATCGGCGGTACATCGATCGGGATCGAAGACCTGGAGATTCCGCCGCAGAAGGCCGAGATCATCGGTGACGCGCGCGCCGATACGGAGCGCTTCACCCGGGCCTACGAAAAGGGCGTGATCTCGAACGGCGAGCGATACAACCGGGTGATCGACGCGTGGACCCATGCGAACAACGATGTGGCCGAGGCCATGGTGGGCGGACTGGCGGAGTCACGCGGCGGCTTTAACCCGGTCTATATGATGTTCGACTCGGGCTCGCGCGGCTCGCGCGACCAGATCCGGCAGCTGGCCGGGATGCGCGGGCTGATGGCGAAGCCACAGAAGAAGCTGACGGGAGGCATCGGAGAGATCATCGAGAGCCCGATCCTCTCCAACTTCCGCGAGGGTCTCACGGTGCTGGAGTACTTCATCTCCACGCACGGCGCGCGTAAAGGGCTGGCGGACACGGCGCTCAAGACGGCGGACGCCGGCTACCTGACGCGCCGCCTGGTCGATGTGGCCCAGGATGTGACGGTCTCGGAAGAGGACTGCGGCACGGTGCTGGGGCTGGAAATGTCAGCCCTGAAGGAAGGCGAGGACATCATCGAGCCGCTGCGCGACCGGATCGTTGGCACGGTGGCGCTGGAGGAAGTGGTCGATCCGATCGACGGCCAGCGCTTGGTGAAAGCCGGCGAGCTGATCGATGAAGAGGCGGCCGAAGCGATCGAAGAAGCCGGCATCCAGTCGGTGCGCATACGCTCGGTTCTGACTTGCGAGTCGCGGCGCGGCATCTGCCGGCAGTGCTATGGTCGTAACCCAGGCACCATGGACGTGGTGGATCTGGGTGAGGCGGTCGGCATCATCGCTGCTCAGTCGATCGGCGAGCCGGGAACGCAGCTGACGCTGCGGACCTTCCACATCGGTGGGACTGCGGCGCGTATCGCTGCACAGACGCAGCGTAAGTCGAAGGTGGATGGTACGGTCAAGTTCGAGCGCATCACCTCTGTGTCAGGACCTGATGATCGGCGGATCGTCACCAGCCGCGAGGGTGAAATCCAGATGCTGACCGCCGACGGTCAGGTGCGCTCGCGGCTGACCGTGCCCTATGGGGCCACTCTGCATGTGGAGGACGGCCTGAAGACGAGGCAGGGCCAGCTCCTCTTCAGCTGGGACCCGTACTCGGAGCCCATCGTCGCCGATGTCGGTGGGGAGGTCGAGTTCCAGGACATCATGGATGAGTGGACGGTGCGCGAGGAGCTCGACGAGTCCACCGGCCGTCGGCAGCTCACGATCATTGAGGACCGGGAGAAGAAACTGCACCCGCAGATCAACATCCTGAGCAACGGGAAGAAGGTGCGCGAGTTCATCGTCCCGGTGGGCGCCCAGCTCGTGGTCCGCAACGGTCACCAGGTAGAGCCCGGCGAGACGCTAGCCAAGATCGGCCGGGAGGTGTACAAGACGCGCGACATCACCGGCGGTCTGCCGCGGGTGGCCGAGCTGTTCGAGGCGCGCCGGCCCAAGGACCCGGCTACGATCGCCGAGGTTGACGGCACGGTGGCGTTCGGTTCGATCAAGCGCGGAAAGCGCGAGGTGATGGTGGTGTCGGACACGGGGGAGGAACAGATCTACGAGATCCCCGTCGGTAAGCACCTGCGCGTGCATGAGGGGGACCGGGTACGGGCAGGCGACCGGGTATCGGAAGGTCCGGTGAACCCGCACGACATCCTCCGCGTCAAAGGGCCGCGCGCAGTCCAGGAATACCTGCTCAACGAGATTCAGGAGGTCTATCGCCTGCAGGGCGTGCGGATCAGCGACAAGCACATCGGAGTCATCGTGCGACAGATGCTCCAGAAGGTGCGGATCGTCGATCCGGGCAACACCGAGTTTCTGGAGGGCGAGCACGTGGACCGGGTGGAGTTCCTGGACATGAACACGAGGATGCGCAACCAGGGCAAGAAGCCAGCCCGGGCCGAGCCGCTCCTCCTGGGCATCACCAAGGCGAGCCTGACGACGCGCTCGTTCGTCAGCGCGGCCTCCTTCCAGGAGACGACGCGCGTCCTCACCGATGCAGCGGTGCGCGGCGCCATGGACAACTTGGAAGGGCTGAAGGAGAACATCATCATCGGTCACCTGGTACCGGCGGGCACCGGGGTTCACCGCTTCCATGACATGGAGTTCCTGGTCGAGGGCGCGTCGATCGAGCGCGAGATCACCGAGGTGGCGAACGCCCGGGCCAGGCCTGCCGAGCCGCCGGAGCTCAGCCTGGCCGAGCTGGTTCGGGGGGTAGAGAGCACCCCAGGCGCGGCTGAGAGCCCGGCGAGCGGGGCGGGAGATTAGCCGGACCGGGAAACAGAAGTTTGGGTGAGGCCCCGTCGCCCGGCGGGCGACGGGGCCTCTGCACGTGTAAAGGCGGACAGGGTCGGGAGTTAGGGGAATCGGCGGGCCGTTGACAGGGGAAGGGCCGGGGATAGGTTTGGGGCGCCCTGCGAACCCGGGGAGGATCGAGCACTGGTGCGGAAAAATGCCTTGACGCACTAGGGGCAGGGTTCTAGTTTTGTAAGTCTGTCGACGAACCCGTTTTCCACATTCGTTCACCCGGGGGTGGCAACGCCTCCGGCGTTTCTTTCGTGCGATCGGCGACGTCGCGAAAGGACATTTAGCGAGAGAGGTATGCCGACGATCAGCCAGCTGGTTCGGTTGGGCCGCCGGAAGGTGGCGGCGAAGAACAAGGCGCCCGCGCTAGAGAGGAACCCTCAGAAGCGCGGCGTCTGTACTCGCGTCTATACAACCACGCCGAAGAAGCCGAACTCCGCGCTCCGCAAAGTGGCGCGCGTGCGCCTCACCAACGGCTATGAGGTGACCGCCTACATCCCCGGGGAAGGTCACAACTTGCAGGAGCACTCCATCGTGCTGATCCGCGGAGGCCGTGTGAAGGATCTGCCGGGCGTGCGCTACCACATCATCCGGGGCAAGCTCGACGCGGCCGGCGTGGCGGATCGCAAGCGCAGTCGCAGTAAGTACGGGGCCAAGCGGCCCAAGTAGCTGACTTATGGCTAGGAGACAGAGAGCGGTTCCGCGCAAGGTGGCGCCCGATCCCATGTACGGGAGCGAGTCGGTCACCAAACTCATCAACGTCTTGATGCGCGACGGCAAGAAGTCGGTGGCCGAGCGCATGTTCTACGACGCCATGCAGATCGTGGAGGAGCGCACCGGCCAGCCGGCGATGAACGTCTACCGCCAGGCGTTCAGCAACACCAAGCCGGTGTTGGAAGTGCGGAGCCGACGTGTGGGCGGGGCCACCTACCAGGTGCCGGTCGAGGTGAGACCGCGGCGCCGGGAGGCGCTGGCGCGCCGCTGGCTGGTCTCAGCAGCGCGTTCACGGGGCGAGAAGACCATGACCGAGCGCTTGGCCGGCGAGATCCTGGCAGCGGCCAGGGGCGAGGGCGCGGCGGTGCGCAAGAAGCAGGACGTTCACCGCATGGCCGAGGCGAACAAAGCCTTTGCCCACTACCGCTGGTGAGACATACGGGAGCGACGTAGCGATACATGCCGAGACAGATTCCCCTGGAGCGGTTACGTAATATCGGTATCATGGCACATATCGATGCCGGTAAAACCACGACCACCGAGCGCATCCTCTACTACACCGGGAAGGTGCATCGGATGGGCGAGGTGCATCATGGCGACACGGTGATGGACTGGATGGAGCAGGAAAAAGAGCGCGGCATCACGATCACTTCCGCCGCGACGACCTGCTACTGGAACCACAAGGATCACGAGTACCGGATCAACATCATCGATACGCCGGGCCACGTCGACTTCACAGCGGAAGTCGAGCGAAGTCTGCGGGTGCTC
>CAYFXF010000100.1:4039-4922 GCA_964347085.1 uncultured Gemmatimonadota bacterium
CCTCGAATCGCTTTCGTGAACAAGATGGATCGCGTGGGCGCCAACTTCGACAACGTGATCATGATGATGCGGGAGCGCTTGGGTGCCAGTGCGCACCCGTTGCAGTATCCGCTCGGTGAAGGCGAACTGTTCACGGGCGCCATCGATCTCGTCCGGCAGGTATCGCTCGTGTATGATGAGGCCTCGCTCGGCGCTCGCTGGACGGAGGAGCCAATTCCGGAGAGCCTCCGCGAGAGGGTGGCGGAGCTCCGCCATAACCTGATCGAAGCGGCCGTCGAGCATCACGAGCGGCTGCTGGAGAAATACCTCGAAGACGAGTCGCTGCTCAGCGATGACGAGGTGCAGGAAGCGATCCGGCACGCCACGGTCAACAACTATATCACGCCGGTCTTCTGCGGCGCGGCGTTCCGCAACAAGGGCGTGCAGCAACTGCTCGACGCGGTGGTCGACTACCTTCCCGGGCCGGTCGATGTGCCCTCGATCACGGGCCACCTCCCGTATCACGACGAGCAAATCGTGAGCCGCGAGACCAGTGATGATGCCCCGTTTAGCGCCCTGGCCTTCAAGATCGCGACAGATCCCTACGTGGGTCGGCTGACCTACGTCCGGATCTACAGCGGCTCGGTGAAGGCAGGCTCTTACGTGTACAACGCGAACCAGGGCAGGAAGGAGCGCATCAGCCGGCTCCTGCATATGCATGCCAACCGGCGCGAGGAGCGCGACGAGGTGTTCGCCGGGGACATCTGTGCGGCGATCGGCCTCAAGGACACCAAGACGGGCGAGACGCTGTGCGACGAGCGGCACCCGATCATCCTCGAGGCAATGAAGTTCCTCGAGCCGGTCATCTCGGTGGCGATCGAGCCCAAGACAAAGGCGGACGAGG
>CAYFXF010000101.1:0-4808 GCA_964347085.1 uncultured Gemmatimonadota bacterium
TCCTGAATGAACCATGACCACATGAATATTACGTCGCCAGGTGTGCTCTCTGTTGCAAACATTAATGGCAGAAGAGTGGCGAGATCTTCAGCTCTATAATTTTTGTATTCAACATCTATTCCAGTCTCTTCTTCAAAGGCTTGCAAGACAGGCATAAATGCATCCATTTCTCCCCCAGACCAGGGACCAATCACCGTTATTTTTGGAGGCAGTTTCTCTTCCACAGCTTTCAAACGTTCGTCAAGGTCATAAATAGCCTTCCAAATTGCATCAAAAGGATTACCACTTCCATCTGTTGCCGTAGTCACAACGCCCAACATGGTTCCCATAAGGAAAGAAGCCAGTGCGATAGCAATGACGGTTATGACTTGTTTCTTCAATATCATATCACCTCCCTTCACTTAACAGTGATACTATCTGTTCTAATTACATTAAAAACTTGACAAGAATCTTCTAGTATCCCCTACTAGACTAATGCAAGGATCCGTTAACATCAGGAACATCGCCCAGAAAGATTAAATATTGCCCTCTGATTATTCACTAACTTCAACATGTTTCATGAGTAGTGAAAGATTTGTCAAGAAAGAACGTGCTCATGAAGGTTAAGGAGTTAAAAACAAACATCGGCGTTATAAAAGATCTCGAACTTTCTTTTGGAAGAGTGCTCGATGAAACATGGGCTGAACCAGTTGGTCCAACACCTTTTCCTTCAGTGACTGATCTGAGAAACTGGGACTTCAAACTTCTCCAGAAATACAAACCCTTCTACTTGCCATACTGTGACGTCTGCTGCCTCTGCACCTTCGGAAAATGCGACTTAACAGGAGACAAAAGAGGAGCCTGCGGACTGAACATGGCAGCCCAGCAGTCTAGAATAGTTCTCCTAGCTTGCTGCATCGGAGCATCCACCCATATATCGCATGCCAGACACTTGGTTGAGCACCTAATAAAGAAACACGGTGAAAACAGTCCAATTGACGTGGGAGGCTTAAACATAGAAGCAGAAGCTCCAGTGATCCGTTTGGTTTGCGGCGTCAGACCTAAAAAGCTCAAAGACTTGGAGGATGTCCTCGACTATTGCGAGGAACAACTTACGACTCTTCTAGCAGCCACTCACACAGGGCAAGAGGAGAGCAACCTAGACTTTGAGTCCAAAGTTCTTCACGCAGGAATGATAGATCAAGTTGGTTTGGAAATCGCGGACATAGCACAGATTTCAGTTTATGGTTTTCCAAAGGCGGATCCAGAAGCCCCCCTAACTGATTTAGGCTTCGGCGTTGCAGACATCTCCAAACCTACGATTCTAGTCATCGGTCACAATGTGCCGTCTTCGATTGGGATTGTCGACTACCTCACTGACAAGGGGATGTTAGGCGAAGTCGAGGTTGTAGGCATATGCTGCACAGCCCACGACATCACGAGGTACAGCTCTGCCGCTAAGGTAATTGGACCCATATCTTGGCAATTACGCTACATCAGAAGCGGACTAGCTGATCTAATTGTTGTAGATGAACAGTGCATCCGAGCAGACACATTAGTTGAAGCCCAAAAAATCAAGGCACCAGTAATCGCCTCTAGCCCACAAAACTGTCTAGGACTCGAAAACAGAACCCAAAGTCCATCGAAGGAGATAATAACTGATTTACTGGAAGAAAAGGTTCCTGGAGTACTCGTTTTAGACCCAGACAAAGTCGGAGAAGTTGCCGTTGAAACCGTTATGGCTGTTGCGCCAAAGAGAAAGAAATTCAAGGTTATCCCGAAAATAGAAGAAATCATCAAAGCTGGTCAAGAATGCACGGAATGCAACGAATGCATGCGAGCCTGCCCAAACAATCAACCAGTACCCAAAGCCGTCAAAGCTGCAGCCAAGGGAGATCTTAACCCGCTGGCTGAAATTCTTGAGGATTGCATAGGTTGTGCCCGTTGTGATAGCGCCTGTCCCTACGATTTTCCCTTGCATAGCTTCATAGTGAAAGCTGGAGAAAAGCAGTTGTGGGAAGAGAAGTTTAAGATGCGAGTCGGACGAGGTGCAATCCAAGATGTGGAAATAAGGGAAGTCGGCGGCCCCATAGTTCTCGGCGAGATTCCTGGAGTGGTGGCTCTAGTAGGATGCCCCAATTATCCCCATAGTGGAAAGGAAGTTGCAGAGATCGCTGAAGAATTCGCAAAGCGTAGGTTTATCGTTGTCACTTCTGGATGCGCAGCTATGTCCATTGCCATGGTGAAAGATGAGGAGGGAAAGACCCTCTACGAGAAATATCCAGGTTCCTTTGAGGCTGGAGGAATCGTCAACGTGGTTTCATGTGTTGCTAACTCTCACATAGCTGGAGCAGCCATAAAAATCGCGAGTATCTTCGCGAAGAGAAGACTGAGGGCTAACTACGAAGAGATCGCCGACTACATTTTTAACCGAGTGGGAGCTGTAGGCGTAGCATGGGGAGCATACTCTCAGAAAGCTGCCTCTATAGCCTCAGGCGTCTGGAGGCTTGGAATACCTGTGATCGTTGGACCTCATGGATCTAAGTACCGCCGCATGCTTCTTGGAAGAAAAGATAAGGATGAAGACTGGTATGTTTACGATGCTAGAACGGGCGACAAGGTTTATGGAGGTCCAGCTCCTGAGCATCTCTTTACCACAGCTGAGACCAAGGAGGAAGCTATAGTGTTGATAGCGAAGCTGTGTATGAGACCTAACGACACCACTAAGGGTCGAGCAATAAAGTTAACCCATTATATTGACTTGCACAAGCGGCTCTATGGAGTCGTGCCAGATGACATACATCTTTTTGTCAGAAACAAAGCGGACATACCGATCACCATGAAGGACGAGGTCCTCAAAATTCTAAAGGAAAAGGGATGGAAAGAAAGGAGAATCCCCGATCCAACACTCCTACCAAGACTCATCAGAAAGAGAAGTGACTGAAATGAGTGCTAAAGCAGAATCCTGGCAGACAGCTGAAATACCTGGCCCAAAGAAAGCCCTTCTCATCTTGAAGCCAGAAGTAGTAGTGGCAATGGTGAAGAGGGCGAAGCGTCCTATCCTTATAGTTGGACATCAAGCCGCCGAAGACTACTCAGAAGACGTCAAAATGATCGATTACGCAATTCGCATGAACAAAATCTCGGGGATTCCCATAGTTGCCACAGCGCATACAATGAATGAATTTCTCAAGAGAAACTTTAAGGCGGCAGCATCGATGCCTGCGATGGACATTGGCAACAGACTGCAAGATTCAGAATGGAAAGGTTTAGATGGAAAAGGTCCGTACGATCTTGCATTGTTCATGGGATTTCCTTACTACATGGAGTTTGTTATCTTATCGGCGCTGAAACATTTTTCTACAAACCTCAAAACCATAAGTCTAGATAGATTCTACAATCCTCACGCAACTTGGTCTTTTCCTAACCTTTCAGTTGAGGATTGGAGTAAAAGTTTTGAAATATTACTAAACAAGTTAGGAGAGAAATGAAATGTCCATGTTTGAAGACATTCCAGTAGATGTTGGAGTAGTCTACGAAGGAGAAAGAATTCGATACAAGGATATGCAGGTAGAGCTTGGAGGACAACGCATAGACACCAAATTCGAACTCGTGAGAGTCAAAGACTTAGATAAAGTCGAAGACGGAAAGATAACAGTGATTGGCCCAGACATCAAAGACATGAAGGAAGGAAGTAGCCATCCCTTAGGTATTTACATCGAAGTAGCTGGAAAAGAACTTGAAGAAGAACTTGAAGGAGTTGTCGAACGGCGAATCCACGAATACTGCAATTTCATCGAGGGCTTAATGCACGTGAATCAACGCTACGACATCTGGCTACGACTAAGCAAAAAATCTTTCCAGAAGGGTTTAAACTCGTTCAAATACATCGGAAAGGTTCTGGTGAAGCTCTTCAAAAGCGAACTGCCATTCATTGAGAAGATACAGGTCACTTTTCTGACAGATCCAAAGAAGATTCGGCCATTATGGGAGCAATCTATGAAAATTTATGACGCCCGTGACGCTAAAGCCAGAGGAATGAAAGACGAGGAAGTTGACACCTTCTACGGTTGCACATTGTGTTCATCCTTTGCACCTACCCATGTATGTGTAATCACGCCTCAGAGATACTCCAACTGCGGATCAATCAGCTGGTTCGACGGCAGAGCCTCGGCACGGGTTGATCCAAAGGGTCCAGTGTTTGCTATCAAAAAGGGAGAGCTGCTTGACCCAGAAAAAGGCGAGTATGCTGGAGTCAACGAGACTGTTAACAAGAAATCTTTAGGAGCGGTGAAACGAGTGTGGTTGTACACCGCCTTTGGCTATCCTCACACTTCATGCGGTTGCTTCGAGGGAACCGCCTTTTACATTCCCGAGGTAGACGGCTTCGGAATTGTCCACAGAGGATTCAAAGACGTAACTGTAAGCGGTTTACCCTTCTCATCTCTAGCAGATTCCACTGCTGGAGGCAGACAGGTAGATGGCTTCCACGGAATATCCATTGAATACATGAGGTCCCCCAAATTTCTCCAATCAGACGGCGGTTGGAACCGTGTAGTTTGGATGCCAGAGTCGATCAAAGAGCGAGTGAAGGATTTCATACCAAAAGAAATAGTGGACAAGGTTGTAACAGAGAACGAAGCCAAAAACATTGATGAGTTAAGGAATTTTCTAGAAGCCAAAGGACATCCTATTGTGGAACGTTGGAAAGCCAAGCCAGTTGAAGTTGCTGCTGAAGCAGAAGAAGAAGTAGAGGTTCCAGCCATGCCCGTTCCAGAACTCACTGGAGTACCCATAACAGCAGGCGGCTTCAAAATAATCCTCAAAGA
>CAYFXF010000102.1:0-4794 GCA_964347085.1 uncultured Gemmatimonadota bacterium
AAAATCAGCAATTGTAGGCGCCAGCTGAGAAATTGCACAGATGTTGGAGTGACCCGCTCAAAGTGGACGGGGGAGCGATTCCCTCGGCAAACGGGTATGACCGAGGCCCGTTGTTGGCGCCGACTGAATATTCCCTAGATGTGGCGGCCGAAAATGTCCCACTCACCAGCGTGAGCCGCCCGGACAACGACTTTGCGAGACCGTAGGCGTCGTCCGCGCAGTCAGCCGCGAGTCCCGCCTTCCGGCGCCGGAAAGGCTGCCGGGACCGGAGGAAGCGGAACCGGGTCCTCGTCTCCCGGGCCATACCGCAGGTTCATCCGCCGCATCAGGGCCTGATATCGCGGATCATCCCGGTAGGTTTCCCACTGGTCTTCATACATTGAGGTCGCAGACCACGCCAACCAGGCGTGGTGCTGCTCATAGGTGAGCCAGCGGAGGGCCTCGTCCCGGTTCCCAAGCGCCGCGTGGATGAGAGCCAGGCCCTTGGCGTTCCAAGGCGTGGGGGGTTGGGCCTCGAGTTCTCGCACGATGCGCAGCGCGTCCTCCCCCCGTCCCGCCAGTGCGTACGTATGGCCGAGGTACGGTATATATGCCATCGAGAAGGTGACCATCTTCTCATGCGCTGCAATCGCCTCGTCGTACAGCCCAAGCCGCCCCGCGCTCTGCCCCAGCACGAAATGCGCGACTCTGCTTTGGGGGTACTGCTCCGCCGTCGTCCGGGCCTCGGCCAGCGCCCGCTCGTTGTCTCCCGAGAACCAGTACAACGCCGGTATCCACACGGTGTGCAGGGGGGTCAGCGGATCCAGTTCCTGGGCGCGCCGGTGCTCCGCCACCGCCTCGTCCACGCGCCCGAACAGGGCCAGATACCACGCGTAATGGTAGTGGTTCATGGCCAGGCTCGGGTTCAGCTCGTTGGCCCGCCGGAACGCCTGCTCGGCGCCCGCCCAGTCCCGCTCGGAGTAGGACTTGTAGTCGGCCAGGGCCGCCCAGGCCTCCGCCAGCATCGAGTCGAGGCGCAGCGCCCGCTCGGCCGCCGCCCTGGCGCGCGGCCACGCATCGAGCGGAGGGTCATACCCGTGGCCGAGCGTGGCGTAGGCGAGGGCCAAGCCGGCGTAGGCCAGCGGATCAGCCGGGTTCTGCTCCACGGCCTGGTTGAAGTAGCCGATGGCCTTGTCGGTATCCTCCCGGGTGCGTCGGTTGTTTAGTTGGTGCATCCCCCGGAGGTAGGCGTCGTAGACCGCTGGGTTCACCGCCGGTGTCTCGCTGAGGCGGGCTTCGTCCGCGGGCGTCAGGCTCACCCGAACCTCACCGGCGATGGCCCGGGCGAAGCCGCGGTAGAGCGCAACTACATTCGACAACACACCGTCGAAGGTCCCGCTCCAGAGTTCCCGCTCGTTCCGGTCGTAGAGCCGGACAACGATCTCCAGGCTGTCTCCCCCTCGAAACACCGAGCCCTCGATGACCCCGTCCACCCCGAGGTCCCCGGCGATCTCCCGGATCCCCTGGTCCGTGTCCCTGTAGCGGGCCATTGTAGCACGGGCGGTGACGGAGAGCCCCAACCGCCCCAGCTCGGCGATCAACGCTTCGTGCACGCCTGCCGCCAGGTATTCCTGTTCCGGATCGCTGCTCAGATCGGTGATCGGGAGCACTGCCAGCCGGTCAACGCCTCCACCGGCGAACATCGTGGCGAGCCCCCACGCCGCCAGCGCCACCACCACGACGCCCGTCACTCCCGCGACCACCCCCCGGCGCAAGCCCCGAGTGCGCACGGTGGTGCCGCTGGTCAGCGCCGCCGCAAACGCGCTCGCGGTCGGGAAGCGATCGGCGGGGTTTTTGGCCAACGCCCGCTCAACCGCCCGTTCCAGAAACAGCGGGATGTCCGGATCGCTCTTCCGCAGGTGCGGTACAGTACCCGCCACATGCTTCCCCAGCAGCGCCTGCGGCGTCGACCCGGCGAACGGCGCCCCCCCGCTCACCATCTCATAGACCACGCATCCCAGCGCGTACACATCGCTCCGCGCGTCCACCTCCGCCAACCCCAGCCCCTGCTCCGGACTCATGTAGGTGGGCGTCCCGATCGCCAACCCCGTGCCGGTCAATCGCTCCCCACCGGCGACCTCAACCGCTCGTGCAATCCCGAAATCCGCGACGATCGCCTGGTCTCCATGGAGCAGGATGTTCTCCGGCTTGATATCCCGATGCACCAGCCCGCGCTCGTGCGCGTAGCTCAGAGCGGAGGCGACTTGATCAGTGAGACGGATCGCTTCCTGAACGTCGAGCTTTTCCTCGCGCTCCAGCCGCCGTCTCAGCGACTCCCCCTCGATGAACGGCATGACGTAGTAGAGGAAGCCGTCGGCTTCCCCCGAGTCGAACAGGGACAGGATGTGGGGATGCGTGAGGTTCGCCGCGATCTCGATCTCGCGCACGAAGCGCTCGGCACCTAGCGTGGCAGCGAGTTCTGGGCGAAGTACCTTCACCGCCACCTTGCGGCGGTGCTTGCGATCCTCGGCGAGATAGACGATCGCCATCCCACCGCTGCCAAGCTCGCGCTCGACGGCGTAGCGATCGGCGAGGGCGGCCTTGAGGCGCTCGAAGGTATCAGTCACGGCGCTGCGCTCCTGCAAGCACCACCTCCAATATGCCACAGGCGGGCTCAGGCGGCCAGCTCACTCTGTGGCGAGGACGAGGATGTCTGGAAAGCCCAGTTTTGTCTGGAGTCGAGGCAGATGGTGCGCAAAGAGGCCCGTAAGTCGTTGTGCTGCAAGTGACCGGGGTGGGGCTCGAACCCACGACCTGCGGATTAAAGGGCCAAGAAGACTTGAGGACCATTGGGGTCTATCAGACTCGAAACCTAGACAGGAAGCGGCATTCCAGCCTGTTGAGGATCCCGATAGTCCCGATCGAAACGAATGGTTTGTCTACATTTTGTCTACAATCGCCGGTGGCATTTAACCCACCGATTCCGATGCGGCCCACGGCTGGCACGGTCTACTTGGAATATCCGAGTAGTGGCAACAACAACCAGACGCCCGGCGGAAGCGTGGATCAGCTCCGTATGCAGCGCCTTCACGCCTCGGCGACGGCGACATTCCAGGCGCGGTACAGCTTCGCAGCCGACGGCCTTTATCTCGTGACGGCCGAGGGTCGGGCGGGAAAGGGGGCTCACGTCCGTACGGTGTCGGTTACAGCCCGGGCAGTCGTCGGCCAAGACATGCACGGCGGCGGACATGACTGGCTCATGCCGGCGGCCGTCCTCGGCGGCCTTGGAATGCTCGCGATGATGGCGATCTGATGGGCGGTTCCTGAAGGAAGCGCCGGGCGATGCCTGCTCTGGCGCCCTGATCAGGCTGATTCCCTCGGTCGTAGCCACCACAACACTGCTGCTATCACGAGTAGTGGGAGGCCTTCGACGACCGTCATGATGGGGCCCTTCTGAATCGGTGTGGCTATCAGCATCACGAGAGCATGAGCCGCGGTCGCCCAGATAGTGAAGTCGATGAATAGAGTGTGCTTTGCAGGATTGCCTGAGGCACGCCACAGCATAACTGCCCACGCTATGTAGATGGCCGCCATCATGCTCTCGTAGTGGGCATTGTAGGGCTGGAATCTGAGCAGTGGTGCGAGTCTACCGCCGGGTGCGAGAACGGGCGCGTTCAGGAGGATGAGTGTGATCCACGGGATGAACGCCGCGAGGAATCCGACGGAAAGCACTCTCAGGAAAATACGTAGCCAAGTCATCTTCGCCGTTTCGTTCATCTATAGGACCTCGACTGGATTTCGTGTGTTCGATGCCGGGGCATAGGAACTGTTACTCCTGCCGTCCAACGCTCCAGGGGCAAGCTGCCCGGGCCATGCTGCCGCGGTCAATCTCGCTGTTTACCACGACACCCTCACCCACTTGACAGGGCACTCCTAAGTGGTGTCAGACTGAGCGCGCTATCTGCCATGAGCAGAACCTTACCCGCAGTCGGATTGGCGTTATACGCCTTTATCGCCTGGCGCACTGCCGACAGGGGAACGCGCATGCGGATGGTCGTCTGCAGTTCATGCGTCGCCAGGCGCTGCACTCTTCGGGCGGCGAGCAGCACCTGCAGGGGGCGGGCGCTGCCTTCGAGCAGGAGAGCCTGCATGTACTCGGGAATCGACGCGTTCACCCAGAAGCGGCCTAGGCGTCGAGGGCCGCTGATGGAGCCCGGTCCCGTCACCGGACGGGCGTGGACGCCCGCCGTTGTGCCCGGCATGGCCTCCGACCGGGCTGACAGCTCCAACCAGATGGAAGCCGGCCGTTCAATTCGCGTGGCACTGTAACACTTTGCAGGTGCCGAGACGCTTCGCGTGGGTATCCTAAGAGTGAAGGCCATCTTCTCGCGACCTCTACAATCCTAAGACCGACTACCATCCTGAGACCGAAGTACGAAGCGAGTACCCACGCTGTTCGGGACGAAGGCCTCGGGGAGCTCACGGGCGAATGCATGGGTCGCCTTCCAGCCGGTGCAATGTGCCGGCACGATCAGTGCCGGGTTGAGGTCCTTGAGCGCAGCGACAGTTGGCGGTATGAGCTTCTCGAAGAGCGCACCAGTGAGATGAAATCCACCGATCACTGCATACACCGTCGGGATGCCGGTCAGTTTCTGGGCGTGGCGAACGGTGTTGATAGCGCCCGCGTGAGCGCAACCTGTGAGGATCACCAGGCCCTTGTTCTTGACATGCATCACCACTGCCTGATCGTCATGAATCCAGGGGTCCGGCTGCCACTCATCTGAAACGCGAGCGTGGTGGATTGGAAAGCCCTGC
>CAYFXF010000103.1:0-256 GCA_964347085.1 uncultured Gemmatimonadota bacterium
ATCGCGTGCAGGATCGCCTCGCGCGGGCCGCCCAGACGCATCGCCAGGTTGAGCAGCGCGAGCTTCGCCGTGTTGTGCGGATAGCGAGGCAAGAGCGCCTCGTAGCAGCGGACCCGCGTGTAGTGATCGACGTCGCCCGGCTTGGTCAGGCCGACGACCGGGTGGATGAGCAGGTTCGCTTCTACCTCTTTGGCGGCGCGCAGCGTCAGCTATTGATGAGCCCGGTGCATCGGGTTGCGCGTCTGGAACGCGACCA
>CAYFXF010000103.1:347-4786 GCA_964347085.1 uncultured Gemmatimonadota bacterium
TAATGGACGGGCAGGTGGATCCCTTCGAGCCTGCCGCCAACGTAGCAGTCGTTTGAATTCTCGAGCAGATGCGCCACACCGGGGTGCTCGGGGTTCGTGGTCCCGAAGACGCGTTCGGCCTCGGCCCCGTGGTCGGGCTTCCAGACATCCTCGACGTGCAGGACGGCCAGCATCACGCCCTCGGGATCGCGGAGCGCCAGGGTCGCGCCGGCCCCGAGCTCTCCGGCTGTGGCTTCGGGCAGGTCGAGCGTGATCGGGATCGGCCAGATCGCGCCGTCGGCGATCCGCAGCGCGTCGCAGAAGGATTCGTGGTCGGCCTGCGTCATGAAGCCGCGCAGCGGCGAGAAGCCGCCGTTCAGCAGAAGCTCGAGGTCGCAGAGCTGCCGTGGCGTGAGGTCCCAGGACGGCCAATCGCGCGAGTGGCTCGTGAGCTCGCGCGCACGCGCGTCGTCGACGATCAGGTCGATCAGCGTGCCGCCATGCGGGAGTATCAGATGGTCAGGCAAAGGATCTTCCTCGCTTCTACTCAGCGTTATTGTGTGTGTCCGTGAACTCGTCCATGCGGTCGGAGGCACCGATCACTCTGATTTGGCTCAGCGCGCGCTCGTAGGCCCCGGCGGCGCCGGCTAGGATCCCCTTCACCTTGGGGAAGGGCTGGTTGTAGCGGAGCGGGCCGCCGAACAGGTCGCTGGCGATGCCGCCGGCCTCGGCGACGATGAGGGCGCCGGCGCAGACGTCCCACTCGTGCTTCGGCCCACGCGAGAAGGTGACGGCGGCATCGCCCGAAGCGACGAGCGCCAGTTTGTACTCGATGCTGCCCACCGGCTCCACCTGCCAGCCTCGCTCGAACGGCTCGAACTCGCCGCGCGTCGTTTCGGAGCGCGAGGCGAGCAGGCGGTTGCCTTCAACCACGCGGATCGCCGCGCCGTTGCGAAACGCTCCCAGGCCCCGGGCCGCGGCGAAGGTGTCGCCGGTCGCCGGGTTGTGCACGACGCCGAGCAGCGGCTCGCCTCGTTCGACGAGCGCCACCGCCACCGTGTACTCCGGCAGGCCTTTGATGAACTCTTTCGTCCCGTCCAAAGGGTCGACCACCCAGAGCCGGTCCTGCTGCAGGCGGTCGCGGCTGTCCGCGGTCTCCTCAGAGAGCCAGCCCACCGGCTCGAGCCGGAGTAGCTCGCGCCTGAGTAACGCGTCGGCCTCCCGGTCGGCCCGGGTAACGGGGCTTTCGTCGGCCTTGGCCGATGGGTCGAAGCCCTCGGCGCGGACCCGCTGGATCAGACTGCCGGCGGCGACCGCGGCCTTCGAGGCTTCTTCCAGCAGCAGCTTGATGCCCGTCACACTCTCTTCTCGTTCTGACGCTGAACACGTGGGCTGCCTTCTCGAGCAGGCGGGTCGGAGGCAGGAAACATGCCGCGAAAGCCTATCGATGCGGCCAGATCGTGTCAAGAAATCGGGGCGCGACGCGGGGCCCGGAGCGCCTGTGAGGCGTGGAGCCCGCGGAGGTTCTGGTCGGTGTGTTGCGTAGTACCTATAATACGGACCCGTGACGCCCGGAATCCCCAGATCCTACCCGTACAAGGCTGTCTGCGCCGCGCTCTGTCTCGCAGCGGCGCAGGTCATGGCGTCTGCTGCGCCCGCTTCCGCGGCTCAGAGTCGAGCGACCGGAACGCAGCGTGGGGCGGAGCGGCCCGACCCGCGCAACCACGCCTCGCCGTACCTCTCGCTGGACCACTGGGCGTACGACTACCTGAACGTGCTGGTCGCGCGCGGCCGCCTGGCCGGGCTGTCGCCGCTGGTCCAGCCCTACCGGCGCATCGACATTGCGGCCGCCGCGCTCGACGCGGAGCGCGGGAGGCAGCTCTCGCGAGATGAGTCGGCTTGGATCGTGGAGATCAAGCGCGAGCTGGCGGACGAGGTTGAGCTCGTGCGGCGCCGACGGGACCAGGAGGTGGGCCTGGGTGGCGAGTTCGCGGCCGGGCTCAAGGGGCTCACTCACACACATCGCGACCCGCTGCGGCCGGAAGGCGACGACAAGCTGTTTGCGACCTTCCGGTTAGATCTCAGAGGCACGGCACCCGGCGTGGCGGGGGCTTTCCGGGCGCGCTGGGACAACCACTACCTGAACGACCCGCAGTTTCCGGGTGGCCGAGCGATCGAGTTTCGACAGTGCGACCCGATCTTCGACGAATGCGCCTATCGGGTCGAGGAAGGCTACGTGGAGGTTCAGCTGCCGTACGTGCGCGTCTTTTTCGGGCGGGCCTACCGGAACTGGGGGCTCCCGGGCATGCACGGGCTGTTGATCGCGCCGTACGCGTACAGCTACGACGTGCTGGGCTACCGCTTCGGCAGCGACCGGATCGCGCTGACCGGGCTGTACGGGCCGTTCAACGACTTCGGCGGCGACACGGCGCGCCATTTCGCGACGCACCGCCTCGACTGGCGGATCCGCGACAACCTGCAGATCTCGCTCAGCGAGTCGGTGGTCTACGGCGGCGAGAACCGGCGGATCGACTTCAACCTGACGAACCCCGTCGGGATCTGGGAGATCAGCGGCAGCAGTGAAGGGCGCGAGCGTAACGCGCTGGGGTTGGCGGAGGTCTGGCTCCGCATCTTCGACGACCTGGTGACCTACGGCGCTTTCTTGGTGGACAACACGTCGGTGGGTGACGAGGAATTGGGCAAGAAGGAGGGGTTTAATCAGTACGCCGCGGCGCTTGGCCTCCAGCTTCCGAACCTGGCCTCGAACTTGGCGCTGCGCGGCGACTTCACGCTGGTCAGCAGCTTGGCCTACCGCAGTCGAGTCGATTTTTTCGAGTATTATGCGCTGGACAAGATCGGGCTGGCCCACGACAAGACGGACGCGATCGTTGTCAGCGTCCAGGGCGACTGGTTTGCGCGTTCAGGTTTGATAATACGGCCGCGCCTCGACCTCATGTGGAAGGGCGAGGACGAGCTGACCGACCCGTGGCCGGAGGACGCGCTCACGGGGCACGACCTGTTGCTGGTGGGTGAGATCGAGAAGACGGTGCGACCGAGTATCGGCGGACGCTGGCACCTCCCGCGTGGCGAGCTGAGCTGGGATCTCGGCCTCAACTTCGTGAAGAACCAGAGTAATCTGCCGACGGGATGGCGCGTGAAGGGTGTGGGGCGAGTGCAGCTCGAGTTGCGGCAGATCTTCTAGATAGCCGTCACCAGTAGAAGACGAAGCGGCCGTGCCCGCCGTCGAAATTGAGCCCGCGGTCGTCACCGTCCAGGTCGAGGTTCGAGCCCAGCACCAAGAGCGCCGAGCTCCCCAAGTGCCAGCCCAGATCGAAGCGCAGCCGCGAGTGGTCGCGGCTGAGTAACTGTCCGGGCACGCGATCGGTTCCGATCACCTCCGGCAGGAAGACGTCGAGGCCGAGTTCCGCCCGTAGGCCGCCCGGCGATCGGTAGATCAGCCCCGCACGGCCGGACCAGCTCCGGTCCTCGTAGTCGATGTTCGCGGCCACGCTCGTGTCCGGCCGGACCCGGTCCTCGGTCCGCCAGGTGCGGGCCAGCCAGCCCTCCGCCGTGAAGCGGTCGCGGAAGCGGTGGATCCCGTAGAGCCCCAGCTGCCAGGTCTTCTCGGTCAGGTCGAAGTCGTCCTCCGGGCGGCCGGCCTCCAGCCGCTCGCGGCCGAGCCGGGCGCGCACCCAGGTCGCGAAGCCGCCCAGGGCCGTACGCGGCGAGGGAGTCCACTCGAGTAGGCCGCCGCTGTAGGCGTAGCGCTCGTCCTGGATGAAGCCGACGTCAGGTGCCGTCTGCGATTCGGCCTTGAACTGCGTGGGTGTGAGGACGAGGGCGTAGCCTTCCAGGCGCAGCGCCGAACCGATCGGCAGGTCGAGCGCGACCCGCGCCGTGTAGGGGTGCGACCGGTAGTCGAGCGTCGTGTCGGCGATGAACGCCGCGATCTCGAGACCCTCGTAGATCAGATCCGAGAAGAGGTCGAGCGCCCCGAAGGTGGCGGTGAGCGAACCGGATGAGAGCGGCCAGGTGAAGCCGATCTCGAGGTCGGTTTCGGGCTTCTCCGACTCCAAGGTTCCCAGCAGGAAGAGACGCGCCCGACCATCGCGGAGCTTCCTCTGCAGCCGGAAGCGCACCAGGCTGCGCTGCTCCTCGAGCGTCTCCTGGTGCGTCAGCTGCGCAGCGGCGCCCCAGGACTCGCCAAAAGCGACGAAAGCTTTGAACTCCGCGTTGACCAGCAGCTGCAGATGATTGATGCTTCCGGCCGACGCCCGGAAGCCATCCTCGCGAGTGTACCACTCGTAGGTCTCAGTGAGCGCCCAGGCGAACGAGATGAGGTCGAGGGGATACTCGCCGTCCATCTTCTCGTTGAAGCGCTGCAGGATACCGCGGTCGCTGGTGCGGCCGAAGAAGCTGCCGCTTCGGTCGAAGATGGTGAGCCAGGCCTGCTCCTCCCA
>CAYFXF010000104.1:0-1080 GCA_964347085.1 uncultured Gemmatimonadota bacterium
CCACGTCGGGCTCCACGCCGCCGACGACGCCCGTCCCGCCCCCGAACGGGATCGCCGCCGCGCGCGTCTCGCCGCACCAGTCCAGCAAGGAGGCGATGTCGGCCTCGTCGCGGGGGAAGGCCACGAAGTCGGGCGGGTGCGGAAACTCGCCGCGGAGGGCCCGCACGAGGTCCCGATAGGACTGTCCGTAGGCGTGCAGGGCCCGCTCGCGGGGGTCGGCGGAGCAGATCGGTGCCAGCGCCGAAGGAGGGGCGACGCGCGGCGCGCGGAGGTCGAGGTCCTCGACGCGTGGCGGGCTCTCGGGCGCCCGCTCCGCCCCCCCGAATCTCGCGGCGAGAACGGCGGCCAGCCCAGCGCGCTCCTCCGTCGTGAGGCCCTCGCCCTCGTACCCCCAGCCCCACAGCTTCCGCCGCCGGGTCACGCGGGGAGCGTAGACGATGGTGCGGGCGCGCGTTCGCCGCGGGGATGCGGTCAGCTGCTCAGGATGCTCGTCGGCCGACGGCGGTGGGACTCACGGGGCCAGCGAGCCCCTCGATCGCCTCCTTGGCGCGATCGAGGAAGTCCTTGATCGCGGCCTCCACGATCCGGTGGAACAGGAGGCGGGCGGATGTCTCGCCGAGGGCATCCGCCGGCGGGTCGCAGAGTGCGCTCAGGGAGAGTTGGGTCCGCGATGATCCGAGCGCGGCGATCTCGATGTCGGCAACAAGGTCGGGAAGGGGGGTGGGCCCCTCGGTCCCACAGCACGTGATCGGCAAGACGGTCCGATCCGCGCCGGACCTCGCCGGCCCGATCTCCACCTCGGAGCGCCCTCCCGCCGGACCGGTGCCGGCGAGCCCGACTTCGGCGACGAGCTCTCCCGCCCGGGCGCAGGCGGCCTCCAGCAATCCGGGCAGCCAGTCCGAGGGCGCGTGGAGGAGGGCCTCCTCAACGAGACGCCGGGGGAGGGACAACTCGGTGAAGTATCTGATGAACATCTGACCGTAGTGTGGCTCCGGCGGGACGGGCCGGGCAGGGGCGAAGGTCCCGGGGGCTAAGGGACCTCGGGCAGTCCTAGGGTGGGCGCCGGAACGGCTCAGCCAT
>CAYFXF010000104.1:1090-3738 GCA_964347085.1 uncultured Gemmatimonadota bacterium
TGAGATCAGGGTGACGCTTTGGCTCGTGGGCCTCCTGGGTCTCTCGGCTGCTGCCACCCTCGCGGGGATGGCTTGGTATCAGAGCCGGGCGATCGACCGCCAGGCCCAGGAGGCGGGCCAGCTTCTGGCCGTCTCCGTCAGGAACAGCCTTCAGGTCAGCATGCTCAACAACGCCCCCGAGGATATCCGGAAGGCCGTGACCGACATCGGGCGGGGAACCTACGTGCGGTCGGTCTCCGTCTACCGGCAGGATGGCTCGGCGTGGGTATCGTCGGTTCCGGATGGGGACCCGACCGCGCGGGAATCGCTCATGGGGGCGATGGAGGACGTCCGGCCGACGAGCTCCTACCACAACGGCATGATGAGGGTGTACGTTCCGGTGGCCAACGAGCGCCTGTGCGCCCCGTGCCATGAGACCGACGGCCCGGTGTTGGGGGCCGTGGGGGTCACCCTCGACGAGGGCGTACTGCGAGGGGACTTGCGCAGGAGCGCGAGGAATTCCTTGTTCATCGCGGCTGTCCCCCTGCTGATCGGGGTGCTGGCCTCCGTCTGGGCCGTGCGGCGCCGGCTGCTGCGACCCCTGGCCACTGTGGGCAGGGCCGCGCGAGGGGTGGCCTCCGGGGATCTGGCGACGCGGGTGGAGCCGCTGAAGGGATCGGAGTTTGCCTCGGTGGCGGCGGCGTTCAACGATATGACCGCCCGGCTTCAGCGTCAGGCGCACGACCTGAGTCGAAGCGTGGAGCAGCTTCGCGCGGATCTCGAGGGCCTGGAGCAGATCCAATCGTTGATCGCATCGGGAGCCGGGCTGCGCCAGGTCCTGGCCCGGACGGCGGGCCACCTGGGCCGCGCTCTTGGAGCCGCGGGCGTCGGGATCTGGCGAGCGGACGCTCGCGCGCCGGAGGCCACATGGGGCCTCGCCCCGTCGGTGACCGCGGGCCGACCGGAGGGCTCCCTGATCGTGACCTCCGCGGGGCCGCTGGAGACGACGCCCGAGTCTCGGGAGGTGAGTTGGGCCGCGGTGCCGGCGGTCAGAGGAGAGCGAGCGCTCGCCGTGGTGCGGATCGCCTGGCAGCCGGCGCGCCCCATCCCCCACGCCGAGCGGGATCTGATCGCGTCGCTCGCCTCCCTCCTTGCTCTGGCGGTCGAGAACGCCGAGCTCCTCGAACGGCTCCGGGAGGAGGAGCGAGCGCTCCAGGGAGCGCTCAAGAAGACACTCTTCGCGCAGGAGGAGGAACGACGACGCGTCGCGCGCGAGCTCCACGACGACACCAGCCAGGTTCTTCACGCGTTGATGATGAACATCGAGCTCATGGAGACGGAGGTTCCGGGGCCCTTTCGCGAGCGGCTGAGGGCCGTGAAGGCGCTGGCCGAGCAGGCGGGTCGCAACCTCGACGAGGTAATGCGGGATCTGCGCCCGGCGCTGCTAGACGAGCTGGGCCTCGTGGCGGCGCTGCGCTGGTACGTGGCGCAGGTCCGGGAGGCCTCGGGTCTCAGAATCGAGTTCGAGGTCGGGCGGGCTCGGCGGCTGCCCGAGCAGGTCGAGGTGGCGGCCTTCCGGATCGCGCAGGAGGCGCTGGCGAACGCCGTCCGCCACGCGCGGGCCGAGTGTGTCTCCGTGCGCGTCGGCGTGAGCGAACACCGGCTAGAGGCGGAGATCCGCGACGACGGCGTGGGGTTCGACGTGGGAGAGGCCATGGCTCGGGCGCGCACCGGCCAGGCGGCGGGCCTGCTCGGCATGCGGGAGAGAGCCGAGCTAGTGGACGGCGAGCTAAGCATCGAGTCAATGGAAGGAGGCGGGACCCGGATCCTCGCGCGGATCCCGGTGCCCGAGGAGCTGAACGGGCGGGACGATGACCGACAAGATCAAGGTGCTCGTCGTTGACGATCACGCCATCGTGCGCCAGGGAGTGACGATGGTGTTGGAGACCGACCCAGACATCCAGGTGGTCGGCGAGGCTGCCTCCGGGGAGGAGGCGATCGAGCGGGTCCGGGAGCTCGAGCCGGACGTCGTGGTGATGGACGTCGGCATGCCAGGACTATCCGGCTTCGAGGCGACGCGGCGCATTCGCGAGTCGCACCCCGAGGTCAACGTACTGGCCCTCACGGTCCACGACGACGAGGCCTATGTCTTCCAGATGCTGCAGGCCGGAGCCGTGGGGTATGTCCTGAAGCGCGCCGGGGCCCAGGACGTGATCGGGGCGGTGAAGGCCGCCCAGAGGGGGGAGGCGCTGCTCCACCCCACCGTGGCCAATCTTCTGATCCGCGACTACCTCGCAAGAGCGGAGCGAGGTGAGGCGCCCAAGGATCAGATCTCCGGTCGCGAGCGGGAGATCCTCAAGCTCATCGCCGAGGGGAGGACGAGCAAGGAGATCGCCGAGATGCTCTACCTTTCGGTCAAGACCGTGCAGGCGCATCGGGCGAACCTCATGCGCAAGCTCGGCCTGCACGATCGGGTGGAGCTCGTCAAGTACGCCATCAGGAAGGGCATCATCGGGCTCGAGACCGGGTGATCTACGTGACCGCCTCGACGAGGTAGCCGACTACCTCGGCCAGGGCCGCCGACATCACGAGCAGCAGCATCAGGATCCCAAGCGTCACGAAGACGACGCTCACGGCCGCCGGAGCTCTCCCCGCCCGATCTGAGGAGA
>CAYFXF010000104.1:3877-4735 GCA_964347085.1 uncultured Gemmatimonadota bacterium
ATGAGTCCCCAGATCTCCGCGAAGTAGTCGAACTTCTCCCAGTACGTGTACTTGCCGAAGTCCGGGTGGTCTCCCTCGCCCCGCAGGAACCGAAGGTACTCGACCAGGTGCCGGAGATCCCGCCTCGCGAAGACGATCGAGTCGGGTGCGGTGAGCCGCGGCAGCCTCGACCGAACCGCGGCGACGACGAGCCCGGAGATGTGCATGGCCCCCGCGAGGAAGAAGCCCACGGCGAAGACGCGATGGAAGACCCCCGCCATCCGCGGGCCCCCCCAGATCTGGATCAGCCACGAAGCCCAAGCCGAGCCCGAGTACCTGAGGGGCATGCCGGTGAAGACCAGGCCGAAGACCGAGAGCGAGAGGACCGCGTGGGTGAGGATGGTCCACACCCCGAACCGACGGACCTGCAGGGATCGAACCTGGGGAGCTCGGGGCTTCTCGGCGACTGTCGTCTGCACGATCAGTCACCTCCCGCCCGGCGCCGGGAGCGCAACTGGTGGCGGATGGCCAGGGCCGTGTGGGCTCCGAAGAGGCCGAAGGTCACCACCAGGATCACCATCATCGCGAGCGTCGCCCCCATGAGCCTGGGATCGTTCGGCAACGGCCGCCCCCCGACGTGGATGATGATGTCGGCGAAGTTGTCCGGCGCGGCCGGATGGCACTGCCGGCATGTCTCCAGCACGTTGGCGCGGCTCACGGGCGATCGGGGATCGCTGGAGGGCAGGACCCGGTGCGCGCCGTGGCAGTCGGAGCAGACGGCCACGTCGTGGCGTCCCAGGCGGGTCTCCTTCCCGTGGTAGTTGCGGTCGAAGAAGCTCTCTCCGCGCTCGCTATGGCAGCCGGAGCAATCCCGCGCGG
>CAYFXF010000105.1:0-4729 GCA_964347085.1 uncultured Gemmatimonadota bacterium
CGGAGTAGAGCTTGATCGGCCGCAGGTTGATGTACATGTCGAGGCCGAAGCGCAGACCGAGGATCACCGAGCGTTCGACCAGGCCCGGCTCGACATCGGGGTGCCCGATCGCGCCCAGCAGCACCGCGTCCAGGCCACGCCACTCGTCGATCACTCGGTCGGGCACCAGCTCCTTCGTCTTCAAGTAGTACTCGCCGCTGTACGGGTAATCGACCAGCTCGTAGCCGAACCCTTCCAGCTCCGCGACCGCTTCCAGCACCTTGAGTCCCTCGTGCAGTACCTCCGGGCCGATGCCGTCGCCGGGGATGGAGCCGATCTTGTAGGTCTTCATTCGGGCTTCTCCGGGGGAAGGGGCAGCCGCGGATGCGGCCTTCGCGCGTTCAGCGCGCTTAAGCTATCGTTCGCGCCGGAACGAGCAAGAAGTGGGAGGCGGAGACGGCCGACCTGACAACGCTGGAGATGGTCGCGGCGAGCCTCGCCGTCGCCCTGGGGGCGACGGTGCAGGGGTCGGTGGGCTTTGGCCTCTCGCTCGCTGCCGTGCCGCTCCTGATCCTCATCGACCCGCGCCTGGTACCGGGACCCGTCCTCTGCGTCGCCATCGTGCTCACGCTCTTGCTCTCCCTGCGCGAGCACCGCTCCATCGATCTGGCCGGGGTCGGCTGGGCGCTCGCCGGCCGTCTGCCGGGCACCGTCCTGGGCGCCGCCGCGCTCGTCGCCCTGCCACGTCAGCAACTCTCGGTCGCGTTCGGCGGTCTCGTCCTGCTGGCCGTGCTGCTCAGCGCGCTGCCGCTGCGCGTCCACCCCACGCCAGCCAGGCTCGCGGCCGCCGGCTTGCTCTCGGGGTTCATGGGCACGACTGCGGCGATCGGCGGCCCACCGGTGGCACTCCTGCTGCAGCACGCGCCGGGCGCGCGGCTGCGGGGTACGCTGTCAGGGTTCTTCCTGGTGGGCGCGAGCGTGTCGCTTCTGGCGCTCATCGTCGTGGAGCGCTTCGGCGTACGGGAGCTTCTCCTGGCGCTCGTGCTCTTGCCGGGGATCCTGCTCGGGTTCGGGATCTCGCGCCATACGGCGCCCTTGCTCGATCGCGGCTACACGCGCGGCGCCGTGCTCGGCCTGGCGGCGGCCGCGGCGCTGATCGCGATCCTTCGCCGCTTCGTCTAATCCGCCTCCGCCAGCCTCACCGACCACCTGCCGGTCGAGACCTGGATCTTCTGGGAGATCGAGGCGGCGGAGCGCTGGCTCAACAGCTCAGGGGGTCCAGAGCCGCCGCACGACGCCTAGGCGCGGAACCCGTTCGTCCAGCCGCGCCAATCCCAGCGCGCCGGCGATCTCCAGCGCCGTCCGGAACTCGCTCGAGCTGAGGCGCCGGTCGATCTCGGGGTAGTGCTCCGCACAGACCCGGCCGGCCGGCCGGTACTGGTCCATCAGATTAATGTAGGTGTCGGTACCCAACTCGCGCGCGAGCCACTCCAGGATGGCGCGCGTCTCGTCCAGGCAGCCGGGCATCACCAGGTGGCGGATCAGCACACCGCGGGTGGCCAGCCCGTTCGCGTCGATCCGGAGTGCCCCGACCTGCCGGTGCATCTCCTTGATCGCGGCGCGCGCCGCCTCCGGGTAGTCCTCCGCCTTCATGTAGCGCTCGCTCGACTCGCGTGACCAGAACTTGAAGTCGGGCATGTAGATGTCGACGATCCCGTCCAGCAGCTCCAGGCTCTCCATCGCGTCGTAGCCGCTCGTGTTGTAGACGATCGGCAGCGTCAGCCCCGCATCGACCGCGAGGGCAAGCGCTTCGATCACCTGAGGCACCACGTGCTCCGGTGTGACGAAGTTGATGTTGTGGCAGCCGAGCCGCTGCAGGTCGAGCATCAGCGCGGCGATCTCGTCCGGCCGCGCCCCCCGGCTCGGTCCCGGCCGCACGCCCTGGCTGATGTCGTAGTTCTGGCAGAAGACGCAGCGCAGGTTGCAGTGCGAAAAGAAGATCGTGCCGGAGCCGTTCCAGCCGCGCAGGCAGTCCTCCTCGCCGTGGTGCGGGAAGGCGCTGCTCACCACCGCGTAACGCCCGGTCTTGCAGGCCGCCCACTTGTCCTCCAGCCGGTTGACCCGGCAGTCGCGTGGACAGGCCCGGCAGTCAGCCAAGCCTGCGACGGCGCGTTCGGCGCGCCTGTGCAGCTCGGCGCTCCCCAGGTTCAGATAGGCGGCTCGCGGCATCTCCGTGCACGGTCGATCCTGCAGCCGCAAGATACCCCCGGCGCCGGCGCCGCGGCCAGCGCGACCCGCCTCGGGAGTTGCTATTCAGTTGGACAAGGGCCGCGCTAAATAGACAAACCCTTGACAGGTTCTCGGCGGGCGTTATCTTGCCCGATTGTATCGCGGTGTGTTGTATCGGTTTAGAACCCCGGGTCCCTGTGAGGACCTCATTTACGCTGGAAGGAGAGGGAGCATGAGAGCGTTACGGAACATGCTGGCGGTGGTGGCCGCGCTCGGCCTGGTGGTGGGCACGGCGGCGGCGCAGGAGTCGGGAGTCATGTTCGAAGTGCACGGCGGCATCGCGTTGCCGACGTTTGACATCGACGATATCGCCGACCTCGGCCCGTTGGTGGGTGGTGGCATCTGGTACTCGCCGGTCGATCAGCGCTGGCTCGTGGGTGCCGAGGCGGACTTTGGCTTCCATTCCGGCGCCACGCTGGATGGTGTGGACGGTCCAGACGTGAACGTCTACCACTTCATGGGTAAGGCCGGGTACGTCGTGTACACGAGCGCGGACGGCAAGTTCAGCCTGATGCTGAACGCCGGCGCGGGCATCATGATGTTCGACGTCGATGCGTTCGATGTTCTCGGTGTGTCCGTCGACCCGGACTCGGAGACGTACTTCGCGATCAACGCCGGTGCCAAGTTCATGTACATGGTCGCGGACCAGGTGAATATCGTGGTGAGCCCGCAGGGCGACATCGCGTTCAGTGACGCGCCGAGCACGTCCTGGGTCTGGCCGCTGTCGGCGGGCGTGCAGATCAAGATCTGAACACTTCGCGTCGCGGACCATTGTGCCGGGGCCCCCGAGTCGGGGCCCCGGTTTCGTTATATGTTTGACATTGACGGCGATCGGCGACGACCGGGCCCGCGGGACGGCTCTCGATAGGAGCGATCGATGAAACAGGAGTGTCCGCTCGCCTTTCTGTACCTCTTCTGGTTGCTGCTGTTCGGCGGGTTCGTGTACTGGCTCGTTCGGGGTGAGTACGGCGTCGCTGCGGTCTGGATCGTGGCGGTGCCGCTCGTACAGTGGGCCTACATCCGAAGCTTCCCGTCGATCTCGCGCTTTCTCGGCTACGGCCGTGTCGAAGACCGGCCGGCATCCGAGGCCGCGCCCCGCCAGGTAACGGTCACCTTCTACACAGCGCTGGCCTGCCCCTTCTGCCCGCTGGTCAAGCGGCGGCTCGAGGCGCTCCGAGACCGCATGGGCTTCGAGCTCGTGGAGGTGGACGTGACCCTGAGACCCGATCTCCTCCGCTCGAAGGGGATCCGCGCGGTGCCGGTGGTTGAGGTCGCGGGCCGGCTCCGAACCGGGAACGCGACCAGCGACGAGCTCGCGCGTTTCATCTCGGGGGAAGGGTCCGACTGACGGCTGGCGCGAGCGCCGATTGGGCTGGCTCTCTCCCCTTTGGTCGCTGGGGCCCTCGGCCGCGGGTGGAGCTGAACTCGGCATAGAGCTTGCGCGTATAAGTGGGTAGCGGACGCGCCAGCGAAGCTCCGGCCCTGCCGGGGACCGGCGTACCGCAAGGCCTTTTCGGGTCTCGCGCGACCCAGCCCCAGCCACGGCGACCCGCGCCGGGTGCCAGTATGAGACCGTTTTGGGACGTTGTGGTGACGCTTACCCTCCTCGGGGGCCTGGTCCTTGGCCGGCCGGTTCCGGGCCGCGCTCAGGAGGACGCCACCTGCCTCATGTGCCACTCTTCAGCCAGCATGTTCAAGGGTAAGCCGGACCCCGAACGGCTGGTGGTCGGCGAGCAGGAGCTGGCGGGCTCGGTCCACGGACCGCTCGGACTCTCGTGTGTGAACTGCCACCAGGACCTGATCGGGTCGGGGTTTCCGCACGCGGTTGAGCTGGCACCCGCGAACTGCGGCGCCTGCCACAGCCAGATCCAGGAGATCTACAGCCAGAGCCTGCACGGCTACGCCCTGGGCCGTGGCAATCCGCGGGCGCCCGGCTGCGCCAGCTGTCACGGCGGCCACGACATCCTGCCGAGCCGCGACCCGCGCTCGCGCACGCACAAGGTGCGGGTGCCGCGCACCTGCGCGACGTGTCACGGTACGGCGGGGCTGATCACAGATCAGATCGTGAAGCTGCCGCAGTCGTTCGTCGCCTACGCGCAGTCGGTGCACGGACACGGCGCCGAGCGGGGTATCGCGGTCGCGGCCTCCTGTGCGGACTGCCACGGAGTGCACGACCTGCGGGGGCCGGCGGATCCGGCCTCGAACATCAACCCGGTCAACGTCTCCCGCACCTGTGGTCAGTGTCATCCGGATATCGAGCTCGAGTACGAGCGCTCGATCCACGGCCGGGCGCTGCGGGCCGGCGTACGTGACAGCCCGGCCTGCACCGACTGCCACGGCGAGCACCTGATCCTCTCGCCGGGCGACCCGGACGCCCGCACTTGCGCTAAGAACCTCGCGACTCAGACGTGCGGGCCCTGCCACGACGACCCGGTGATCATCGCCAAGTACAACCTGCAGG
>CAYFXF010000106.1:0-4694 GCA_964347085.1 uncultured Gemmatimonadota bacterium
GGCAACGGTGATCCGGCCCTGGCTCTCGCCACGGTATGATACATGCGATTACCCGGAACGCTCCAGCGCCTTCGCCGTACGGAGCGTCGCAATCTGTAGCTTAAAGGGCCAGCGCGCCTTTGGCCGCGCCACGGCGGCGGACGGCGCTTCGCTGCCGGGCTCGAGGTGCTGGCATGGATTCGAGTTTACCGGCGCCGAGCCGGTATTGCAGGAGTGGTGAGTGGAGAATAGGTCGCGACCTGGGAAGCTAGAAGGGTCACGGACTGACGAGCCGACCGCCTGGCAGCTCAAGATGTTTTCCAAGACGCTCAAGAAGCAGCAGAAGCTCCGCTTGATCGCAGACCAGCTTCGTGATCTTCCGGGGGAGAAGTTCCTGCTGATAACAAATGGCGACAACAACGGCGCGCTCAACTATCACCTTCGGGCGCTCGGCGGAGCGTGGACGTGGGTGGAGAACGAAGGTGGAGCGATCTCAGAGATTGAGCAGCTCCTCAAGGAGCCCGTGCTCAAAGGGGATCCCGAGAAGATTCCTGTACCGGACGACTCTCATGATGTCGTCGTCAGCATCGACGTGCACGAGCATCTGCATGATTGCACGACCTTCAATCGCGAGTTGAGGCGCGTGACCAAGCCGGAAGGTCATGTGATCGTGACGACCCCCAACGGTGACAAGTGGAAACCGGTTACGATCCTGAAACGGCTTCTCGGCATGACCAAGGAGAAATATGGCCATGTTGTCTGGGGATATAACATAAGACAGCACCGACAGATGCTCTCAGATGTGGAGCTGATGCCAGTTAAGGCTGGGAGCTATTCACGTTTCTTTACAGAACTAATCGAGCTTGCCATCAACTTCGCCTACGTCGTTTTCTTGTCCGGGAAGACACCCGAAGCGAAAGAAGGTACAATCGCTCCGTCGACGCGCGAACAAATGCGCGCCGTTGAGAAACAATACCGAGCTTATTCTGCAGCGTATCCTTTCTTGCTAGCATTCTCCAGGCTCGATCATCTCCTGCCATTCTTTACCGGCTACGCCGTATCCGTTGTGGCCAGGCGAAAAAGATGAGCGGGTCTCGCGCCGCTTGCCCGCGCAAGGTTCTTGTAACAGGCGCCGGTGGCTTCATCGGCAGCCACCTCGCAGCAGATCAAGCCCGCCGCGGGAATTCCGTCGTAGCCGTCGACCTCCGAATCGACAGGGTTCGCCATCTGGAGTCGCCCCGTTTCGAGTGCGTCCAGGCTGATGTGGCGTTACCGGCGGTGCAAGCTCGGGTCTTGGAGGGCGTAGACACGGTGTTCCATCTCGCGGCGGCCCATCTCGGCGTCGACTCGCGGGCGGAATACGAGCGGGTGAACGTAGAGGCTGTCCGCGGGCTCGTAGAGGCCAGCCGGCGGGCAGAAGTCAGGCGCTTCGTCCATTGCAGCAGCGTCGGAGTCTTCGGTCGAATCGAGAAGCCTCCAGCTTCTGAGGACTCGCCCTGCTACCCGGACATACCCTACGAGACGTCCAAGCTCGAGGGTGAGCAGGTTGTGCTGCAGGCCGTCCGCTCGAACAAAGGTTTTCCGGCGACCGTACTGAGGCCGGCTTGGGTGTACGGGCCTGGCTGTCCCCGGACCGAGAAGCTGTTCCGCGCTGTTGGCGCTGGGCGCTTCCTCCTGGCTGGCAAGGGGACGGCTCTCCGGCACTGTGTATACATTCGGGACATGATCGATGCCTTCAACCTGGCTGCCGAGTGCCCCGAGGCGATCGGTCAGGTGATCATCGTAGGTGACGATTGCCCAGTGGAAGTCCGCGAGCTCATCGCCCGGATCGCCGCGCTCACCGGTGCTCGTACTCCGCGGTCGGTGCCGCTGGTCGCGCTCTATGCCGCTGGGTTGACAGCCGAGTTCCTCTTCCGAGCTTTGCGCAGAGAGCCGCCGCTCTCTCGACGCAGCCTGAAGTTCTTTACCGGTAACACGTCGTTCCAAATCGACCGCGCCAAAGCGCTCCTGGGGTACCGTCCAAAGTTCGACCTGGCCTCCGGCTTGGCCGAGACGCACGAGCTGCTTCAATGCGGGGCGTACTGGCGCGTTCCAATTCCCGATCGTCGGGTCAGCTAGAGGAGCCATCGCGCGTGTGTGGCATCTGCGGTGAGTGGAGCCCGGGTGGTGTGGACCCCGATTCGCTCGCTCGTATGAACCTCACTCTCGCCCATCGCGGGCCGGATGACGATGGACTCAAGGTATTGGGTGATGTCGGCCTGGGCGTGAGGCGATTGAGCATTATCGATCTGGCCCACGGCCACCAGCCGATACAGAATGAGAATGGCAGCGCATGGATCGCATTCAACGGTGAGATCTATAACTATCGCGAACTTCGACGTGATCTGGAGCGAAGGAACCATCGGTTTGCAACTGCCACGGATACCGAAGTCATCTTGCATCTTTATGAGGAGGTAGGAGAGCAGGTTGTCGAGCAGCTGCGGGGAATGTTCAGCTTCGCGATCTGGGATGCCCAGAAGCGTCAGCTCCTGCTCGCCCGAGACCGATTCGGACAGAAACCACTTTACTACGCGTGGGATGGCCCGAGGTTCTTATTCTCATCCGAGATGAAGGGCATCCTGACGGCTCTTCCCACAACGCCTGCTCTGAATCTCGGTGCTCTCGACGACTACCTAACGCTTCGCTTCGTGCCCAGCCCGGCGACGATGTTCGCGGGTATCAACAAGCTGCCTCCAGGTCATCTGCTCGTTCTCGACGCGTCCGGTCGCTCTGGAGCCGGTGAGGCCAGCCGAGGCCGCCCGCCTGTCGAGATCCGGCGGTACTGGGACTTGAGTTACCTGCCCAAGCACGACCTGACGGAGGAAGAGGCGATCGAGTCCGTGCGTCGACTCGTGCGCGAGACCATCGAGTGCCACCTCGTCTCGGATGTGCCCGTTGGGGCTTTTCTGTCTGGCGGGATGGACTCCAGCGTCATTGTAGCGATGATGGCGGACATCGTCGGCGGACCGGTGGCCACCTTCTCGATCGGGGTGAAGGAGCAGGATTTCAACGAGCTGGGCTTCGCAAGACAGGTCGCTCAGCGCTGTGGCACGGAACACCACGAGGAGACCGTTTGGCCAGATCTCGTCAGGCTCTTGCCCCAAGTCGTCCACCACCTGGAAGAGCCTTCGGATCCGATCGCCGCATGCATGTACCATGCGGCGGCCCTCGCTTCGCGTCATGTCAAGGTTGTCTTGACCGGGGATGGCGGCGACGAGTTGTTCGCTGGCTTCGATCGCTACTACGGTTTTCGCTGGATCCGCTATTATGCGGCGCTGCCCGCCGCACTGAGACGACTCGTGTTCGGGCCACTCGTTCGGACGCTGCCCGATTCCGCCGGTTACAAGACTTTTACTCAGAAGGCTCGGTGGCTGCACAGCCTCTCGTTTCACAAAGGTGGGCGGCGATATGCGGAAGCGACCGCATTTTTCCGTTTCGGGAGCGACGACAAGGAAGGGCTCTACACCTCAAACACGGCGCGCCAACTGGCAGGCCGGAATGCGACCGAGAGCATCGTCGCCGCCTTCGAGTCCGGCCAGGCGGACGCCGATCTTGAACGGATGCTTTACGCCGACGTCGTGACTCGCCTGCCGGAACATTCTCTCATGCTCACCGATCGCATGACGATGATGCATAGCCTGGAAGGCCGCTCACCGTTTCTCGACCATCGCCTCGCGGAGTTTGTGGCTAGGCTACCCATCGAGTTTAAGGTGCGTGGCCGTCAGCTCAAGTATCTCTTACGGCGAGCAGCCGAGCCCTGGTTACCAGAGGTTATCCTCAATCGGCCCAAGCAAGGATTCATGTTCCCTTTGGGCTACTGGATGAAAGGCGCGCTGATTCCAGTCTTGAGGCACCTTGTTCAACACTCGCTCCTGGTGGAAGCTGGGATCTTCCGTCGCGAGGGTATAGCTCGACTGCTCGAGGAACACCTCGCGGACAGGGCGGATCACCACGTGCGCCTCTGGATGGTGCTGAACTTCGAGCTTTGGTACAGGATGTACCTGGCTGGGCGACCCTGTTCGACCCTCGACGATATGCTGGGGGTGACGATTGGCTCAGCGGCTCGCTCCTGAGGCCGGTGTTGCTGGCCTGGACCCTGCCCCACGCCGGGGTGGGAGCGTGATCGTCGACGGCCACGTCCATTTCTACGACTTTTTCGCTGAAGCGGCGTTCTTCGACTCGGCGTTGGACAATTTCCGTGTGGGAGCCGCTCAACTTGGGCTGGGAGACGGTTGGGCCGCCTGCCTCATGTTTACGGAGAGCGCGGGTACTCACCATTTTTCGAGGTTCAGCGAGGGCACAGATCGTATATCCAGAGGCCCCTGGACCCTACGGAGCACGCAGGAAGCTCACTCGTTGATAGCTTGCCGGGAAGACGGCGAGCGCCTGGCTCTGATTGCCGGTAGACAGATCGCGACGGCCGAAGGCTTAGAGGTACTGGCTCTGGCGACAACAGAGAGATTCGAAGACGGTTTGCCGATTCGAGAGACCCTCAGTGTTCTCGCGGAGCGAGGAGTGATGCCTGCGATACCGTGGGGGTTCGGTAAGTGGTGGTTCAAACGCCGCGGCGTGCTGAAGAACGTCATTAAGGCGCATGGCGGAGAGCGGCTTTTCCTGGCTAACAGCGGTTGCAGACCGCGTCTCTTGCCGTACCCCAGGCTGCTGAGGTGGGCGGA
>CAYFXF010000107.1:0-4673 GCA_964347085.1 uncultured Gemmatimonadota bacterium
GCGTTCTTCCCAAGCAGAGGGTCGTGGGTTCGATCCCCATCGCCCGCTCCAGATACGAATTCGCCTCTTCCGGCCGCCGAAATGGCGGTCTCTTCACGGAAGCAGCGGGCTCCAGGAGTTGGGTAGACCGTCGCGACGCTGATCTGATCCTTGATGTAGAATGGTGCCGCTATGGAGCCGCGGATCCAGTACGCCCAGGCCGAAGACACCGGAGCATCGCCTACTGGACATCGGGCGAGGGGGTTCCTATTGTCGCCATGCCCAGCATGCCGCTCAGTCACGTCGAGCTGGAGTGGCAGATTTCCGAAATGCGCCGCTACGTGGCATCACAGATGCAGAGTGCGGCCAGGCGCGCTATATTGGGCAGAGGAGAATTCCTCGGTGGATTATTTCTGCTATGGGCTCTTCACGACGGAGGCCGGCCGACGGCGAATTAAGCGCCCAGCACGACGGCCATGCAGCCGTCGCCGTCGGCCGCGCAAGTGAACGCGATGGACGTGGTTCCCGAGCACGTGGATCCCAGGTAACGGGCTCTTCCGGGCTCAGAAGTCGCCGGTTCATCAGCATACGATACAAACTACTCCTTGCCTTCGCTACGCTGACACTCGTGCCGCTGGCCTTCGGGGGTTTGTATGTCTTTCTGGTCGTGCCGGGCCTTCTTGAGGACAGAGCGAAGGAGTCGATGCGGGAGGAGGTAGCCGCGGACCGGGAGATATTCGGCCGCTACCTGGCTGGCGTGGAAGGCGACGTCGCCGTTCTAAGCCAGCAGCCTGCGCTGCAGCGTCTTTTGTCGACGCTCCCGGCTCCGGCCACCGACCACAAAGATGAACTGGCCCAGCAGTTCCTCCTCTTCGCCCAGGAGAAGGAAAACTACCAGCAGGTCCGCTACATCGATAAAACGGGGCAGGAGGTCGTCCGCGTAGACCGCCGCGACGGCTTGCTGCGTGTGGTGCCCGACTCCGATCTTCAGGACAAGAGTGAGCGGTACTACTTCACCGAGACCGTCCGTCTCAGCGCCGGCGAGGTATACGTGTCTGAGCTGGACCTTAACCGCGAGTTCGGTGCCGTGGAAAGACCCTTTCGGCCGGTGCTGAGGTTCGCGACGCAGGTTCTCGACTCCGAGGGGGATCTCAGGGGCATCGTCATCGTCAATGTCGAGATGAATCCTCTCCTTGCTTCTCTCGAGAATGATCCCTCCGGGCCAAGGTCGTCGATACTGATCGATGGCGATGGACACTACCTCATGCATCCCGATGCCGCCAAGAAATGGGGCGGACCGACCGACCTGAACACAGGCGAGAGCTACTTCCGCGACTATCCGGCGGCGAAGAGCGTGCTGGCGGTCAAGGATCAGGCTGCGGCAATCGGTGAGTTCGGCACAGAAGACACCCTGGACGCCTTCTCCTTCGTGGGTCCCTCGGGCGACGCCGGACGGTGGATCCTCATCACCAGCGCCGATCGCGGGGAGGTCTTCAGTCCCGCCAACACATACCGATTGACCTTTCTTGGGGTTCTCGGCGGCGTCATTGCGGCCCTTGTCGGCCTTTCCTGGGCGACGGTACGGCGGCTGACCGCGCCGCTGGCGGAGCTGCGCGAGGGAGCGGGGGAGATCGCCGAAGGTCACCTGGATCACCGGCTGAAGGTTCGCACGCGCGATGAGATCGAGGAGGTCGCTCAGGCGTTCAATGCCATGGCGTCTCGGCTGGAGGAGTCATACGCCACGCTGGAGGCGAGGGTAGAGGAGCGCACGAGTCAGCTTAAGGACCGCCAGGAGAAGCTGCAGGCGTTGAACGAGGCGGGCCTGACGATGGTGGCCGAGCGTTCTCCCGAGACCGTGCTACAGACCGTCGTCGACTGCGCCCGCCGACTCGTAGGCGCCCGATACGGAGCGCTGGCTGTCGTCAGGGCAGAGGGCAGGATCGAAAAGTTCGTTACTTCGGGAATCGAGCGCTCGGCTCAGGAACGAATCGGGCCGCTGCCAACGGGGAAGGGCATCCTCGGCCAGCTCCTCACAGAGGGAAAGCCTCTGCGCCTAGCCGACCTGACCCAGCATCCGCTGTTCACGGGGTTCCCGGAGCATCACCCCAACATGAAGAGCTTCGTCGCCGTGCCGATCGCGATCAGGGGTAAGGTCATCGGCAACCTGTACCTGACGGAGAAAGAAGATGGCGACGAGTTTTCGCTGGAAGACGAGAGAGCTTTGGTCACCCTCGCTGCCCAGGCAGCCGTGGCGATCGACAATGCGCGCCTGTACGCCCGCGAGCACGCCGCTGTTGAACGCCTGCGAGAGCTGGATCAGCTGAAGACGGACTTCGTCTCCACGGTTTCCCATGAGCTACGCAGCCCCATCGCATCGCTGCACGCGTATGCGAAGATCCTTGCGGATCACCGGGCCGACCTGGACTTGCGGAAACAGGAGGAGATCCTCGATCAGATGGAGGCGCAGGCCGACCATCTGGTTGAGCTGGTGGAGGACGTGCTGCATGTCAGCAGGATCGATTCTGGTCGGCTCGAGGTGTTGCTTCAGCCGACTGACCTAGCGGCGCTGATCGACGAGGTAGCGAATGAGGTCCGCGCTTCCCTGAGTGATCACGACGTTGTCGTGAGCCCCGCCGGCGGACTCAGCGTCGTTCGCGCTGACCCCGGCCTGCTTAGGCAGGCGGTGGGCAATCTGGTGGACAACGCCGCGAAGTACTCGCCCGCGGCCACCACCGTTGAGATAGCCTGGCAGGAAGTGCCTGCCCGAGGAGAAGTCTGGGTGACGGTGGCGGACGAGGGCATCGGTATCGCGCCGGAGGACACGTCGAAGATCTTCGAGAAGTTCTCCAGAATCCGAAGCGAACACACCGATCGGATATCGGGTACCGGGCTCGGCCTGTATATCGCCAAGAGCATAGTCGAGGCCCACGGCGGCAGGATATGGGTGGAGTCCGAACGGGGCCGGGGATCTAAGTTCATCTGCGCCCTGCTTGCGCAGGGCGAACACGATTAAGATGCCATTAGAATGTCCTCCCAAGGCGCCCCAATCCGCGTCCTGATCGTCGATGACCATCAGGTCTTCGCTCAGGCCTTGGCCACGACCCTTGGCCTTCAATCGGACTTCGAAGTCGTTGGCCTAGCAGGCGATGCCGGGTCCGCCGTGAAGGAGGCGGGTCTAAAGTTGCCGGATGTGGTGATCATGGACTACCGGCTACCGGACCAGAGCGGCGCTGAAGCGACCCGAGAGATACTACAGCTTAGGCCCGAGACCAAGGTGGTCATGCTCACCTCCTACTCAGAGGAGAGTGTCTTGCTGGAGTCTCTACGGGCAGGGGTCAGCGGCTTCCTGCACAAGACGAAGGCCGCAGACGACGTGGCCGACGCCGTCAGGGCGGCCAATGCCGGAGATGCGCGCCTCCCCGCCGCGACCTTGCGGAGCGTCCTCGCCAAGCTAGCACGGGATCTGCAGGCTGCGGAGATACCCGGCGAGCCAGACGCGCCTCTGACCCCACGCGAGCTAGACGTGCTGCGGCTGATGGCATCGGGGGAAGATAACGAGGCGATCGCCGCTCAACTGGCCCTCAGCGCCCACACGGTTCGCACCCACATCCAGAACATCCTGAGCAAGCTGGGCGTGCACTCGAGGCTGGCGGCGGTGGCCACTGCCATCCGGCGAGGCCTGATAGAGCCGCCAACGTACGCTTAGCGGCCTGCCATCCCATCAGCCCCTCCACGTGAGAGCGTAATCAAAGAATACTGCAAATTCCGTAGGCCACATACGTCGCGTGAGGGATGCGCCGGGCCGCGAATTGGGGCTAGCATATTTGTGAAAGTTATAACGAAAGGAGGCCGTCATGCCACAGTGCTCAAGCTGTCGCCGGTACTGGCATGTCGGCGGGCCGCAGTGCCCGACTTGTGGTGCCCTGTCGAAAGAGGAGCTTCAGCGTCGATCCGAGGCGGCCTCAGAGGAGGTCACCGGGCGGCCATCCGTCGAGGCCACCGACGAGCTCGAATCGATCCGCTTCAGTCGCAGGGACTTCATCATCGGGGCGGTCGCCGGCGGCGCGGCAGCGACCGTAGCCGTGCTTCTACCCGTAGCCCTGATCGGAGACGAGGACGGCGAAGGTTCCGCCGGCGAAGAGCCCCCGATTGAAGAAGGTCCGGCGGTCGTTCTCACAACGTTCCCCCGCCAGCGAATCGCCAGCCTAGCGGATCTCAGGCAGGGCGAGCCGCTGGACTTCGACTACCCGCTCCAGGGCCAGCAGAGCTTCGTGGTGAAGCTGGGAGAGCGCGCTCTGGGAGGTGTCGGTGAAGACGAGGACATCGTCGCCTTCTCCTACCTGTGCACCCACATGGGCTGTCCGCTCGTTGGCCTCTACAAGGACGAACACAAGATCCTCGGCCCTTGCGCCTGCCACTTCACCACCTTCGACCTGACCAAGAACGGCATGGTGGTGCTGGGGCAGGCCACCCAGAACCTGCCGCAGATCACCCTCGCCGTTGAGGGCGATGACCTTTACGCGACGGGTGTCATGGGGCTCATCTACGGCTTCCGGGACAACCTGCTCGACGCGCAGCCCGTGGAGGCGGCATCATGACAAACGAGAACAAGGCTTCGCCAGCGGCTGTCACAGCCGCCCCTGACCTGCCAGTCGGCAGCGTGCCCATACCGCCCCCGGACGCCACCGTCAAGA
>CAYFXF010000108.1:0-4597 GCA_964347085.1 uncultured Gemmatimonadota bacterium
CCAGGATATAGGCCTCGTCGCGCATCCGCGTCACGCCGGCCAGGTCGGGACCCACCAGCCGTCCCCCACTGATGGCGTGGCAGGCGACACACCCCAACGAAGTGAAGAGCGCCTCGCCCCGCGCCGCGAGCGCCGCGCCCTCAGTGGGCCCGCCCTCGGGGGGCACCGCCGGCCGCTCCGCCGTCGGCACCGCGCCAGCGGGTGGTGCCTCTCCGCCGCCCTCCTCACCCGCCGCGCAGCCCGTGAGGGCAAGGGCCACCAGCCATACGGGCATAACTGTTCTGGGATCTACTCGCACCCTCGTCCTCCTCTCTCGATCCTTTGCCGCCGACGGTGCAATCTGCCGGGCCTGGCCAGCGCCCACAACCGGGCGCCACAACTCGAACCACGAGCGGGCCGGTCCCATCACGGCGACGCACGCTCGTACACGGATACATGGGCCGTGCTCTCGCGGGTAAACGGCCGGCGCCGCCAGTCGCTCCAGCGCTCTCTCAGTTCGAGGCCGGCGAGCCGGGCCATGAGGTCGAGCTCCGAGGGCCACGCGTAACGGATCTTCAGCGGATAGAACCTCGCCCCTCGCTCCGTCAGCACGACATGTCGGCTCTCGACCTGCTGGCGCACCGGGTCGTGGCGCGAAATCTCGATCCGCGCCCCGTCCGGATCGAACCCCTCCAGCCCGACCCGCTGGTGACGGTCGAACCGGCTCAGGTCAGGCACGAACGCCTCGATCACGAATAATCCGTCGGCCGCGAGCCGGCGGGCGACCCCCTGGAAGCAGCGAAGCTGGTCCTCCTGAGTCAGCAGGCAGAAGACCGTGTTGAACGCCGCGAAGATCAGCGAGTACTCGCCCTCCACATCGAGCGCGGCGGCGAAGTCACCGATCGTCACGGGAATCGCGTCGCCGTCAGGTTTCGCCCGGAGCCGCGCCACCATGCTCTCCGAGGCATCGATCCCATGCACCTCCACGCCGCGGCGAACCAGCGGCAGCGCTACGCGGCCCGTTCCGATACCCAACTCAAGGGCCGGGCCGCGGCCAACCAGCCCGGCGAGGGACTCGGCTGCCGCTTCGGCGTCGAGCCCGGTGTACCAGTCGTCGTACATCTCCGCGATCCGCTCACCGTAGGTCGCGGCGTCATACTCGTTCACGATTCACCCCTCTCGTTGTCAATTTTTCGCGCCGCACATGGACTCCGACACGCTCACTCGGCCGCACCTTCATAGACCAGGTCGCGGCGAAGCGCGAACCCGATGCTGATCGCCAGCAGCAGCGCGCCCAGGAACGGCAGCGACAGCGCCTGTAACAAGCGCAAGGCCGACGAGGAGACGAGCAAGAACGACGCGACCAACGCATACAAGACGAGCCGTCGTTCGGGACTCCCGGCTGGCCGCGTCCGTACGAAGTAAAGCGCCGCCGTGAAGGGAAAGAGCAGCACCACGTAGTGGTTGATCCAGGAAATCGGGGAGATGAAAAGCGTGGCAATCATCACGAGCGAGTACTCGAAGGCCAGCGCCAGTCGACCCCGATCCGCGAGTGGTGTCCGGCAGAGCCACGCCAGGATCCCGAGGATGGCCAGCGCGCTCAGCTTCACAATGCGGTCCGCCGCCGCGTAGTCGAGCGCCGCGACGTTCAGGTACAGATCCGTCCGGCCGCCGCCCGCCGGCGTAGCGGTCAGGAAGCGATGCAAGGCGGCGCTCAGCGACTGGTTCGTGTGCCGGAACCCTGCAACGCCTTCGGCCAGCGTGCCCTCGGCGAGGAAGGGGTTGAGGCGATCCCACCAACCGGCCATCACCGCGCCGAAATGCTCGAGCCCGAACGCGATCGGCATGACGACGAACCAGCAGACCAGCAGGCTCAAGACCGCGACCAGCGCGACCCGGTGGGCTCGCTTGTAGATGAAGTAGAGTATGAACAGCCCGGGCGTCAGCTTGAGCGCCGTGATGAACCCCAGCGAAACGCCCGCCGCCATCTCCCTGCCCTGCCGGAACCAGAAGAGTGCCGCGCAGAGGAAGAAGAAGATGACGGTGTTCACCTGTGCCGTCTCAAGATTGCTGCCGACGATCCCGGCGGCGAGCACGAGCGGGATCACGACCAGCGAGCTGCGGCGGCGCTCCGCATGCCAGTCCCGCGCTACAGTCCGGGCGGCCAGATAAGCGGCGCCGGCGGCCGCCGCCAGGTTGAGCAGGAACCAGATCGAGGCGCCAAGCGCCGGCGGCAGCGGGACAAGCGGCGCGAAGAGCAGGCTGAAGAACGGCGGATACTTGCCGATCGAGGTCCGAGCCCAGTCGTACTCGCGGTAGATGTTCAGGCGCTCGAACAGCAGATCGTGACTGAACTCGACGAAATCGTCGTACTGCGATCCGTGCCCCTGCAGGGCGCGGCGCACCATGTTGGCCCAGAGGAAGGCGATGAGCAGGACGACCAGCCCGATGTAGACGCGCCGCGCGACTGGTGAGCCCAGCGTTGCCGCCGTGCGCCGAATAGCCATCAGACCCTGATCAGCTTGCCGTAGTTCTTGTGGTTCAGATCGAACCCGGTCCAGCGCTCGATCGCCGACAGGAAGCGATACTTGGGCCGCTCGTCCTTGTGCAGCGGGCGCCGGCGCGGCCCCGGTGGATCCGCCAGGCGTAGCCGGTCCTGCCAGTCCATCGCCGCGATCCGCTCGCGCATGACCGCCGGGTGCGTGCCGCTGTAGACGGGCAGCCTCCCGAGCGGCCCGTAGTCCAGCTCCGCGGGCGCGTCGCGGTACAACGCCTCGACCGTCTCCCTCCCCTTACGGTGCGCTTGAAACTCCTTGTACTTGCGCTGCATGAGCTCGGGCGGCCGAACCCAGCCGTAGTGGAAGATGCGCGCGCCCGCCCACGCCACCGAGATCCGCCGCTGATCGGGATAGCGAAACGACTGGGCGTCGCGCACCGAGCGGATCCCCAGCCCGTTGCGGATGATACGGATCTCCTTCTGATACCAGCCGTGGCTCATTTGATAGTGCTCGTAATCGCCGAAAAAGTGGAGGTATTCACACAGCAGGCCCTCCACGCGGCGGTCGTCGAACAGTTCCTCACAGCGCGAGCGGATCACCGGCAGATCCTCCTCGTGCACGACCTCGTCCGCCTGGACGTAGAAGCACCAGTCACCGCTGCAACGCTCAAGCGCGACGTTGGTCAGGTGGCTGTAGGCAAGCGGGCCGATCCGTTCCTCCTCCCAGGTACCCGCAACGATCCGCAGGCGCGGGTCGCCGATCGACTCGACAACTTCGCGAGTCGTGTCGTCCGAGTCCCCCTCGGCGATCGCCAGCACAAACTCGTCGACGATCGGAAGGATCGAGCCTACCGCCTGCTCGATCGGATAGTAGAGCTTCACCACGTTCCGGGCGAAGGAAAAACCCGAGATCCGCACCGCACTCCCTCGTGGCTGTGCACCTTGCTCGGCCGGTCGGCCGAAAACTACGCGGTGCAATCAGGCACAGCCACCTTCTAGGTTCTCCGTGCGGTGCAGGCGACTCCGACTCGCTCACTCCGCGGCACCTTCACCTTCATAGACCAGGTCGCGTTGGAGCGCGAACCCCATGCTAATCGCCAAGAGCAGCGCGCCCAGGAAAGGCAGCGACAGTGCCTGTAACAAGCGCGAGGCCGACGAGGAGACGAGCACGAACGAGGCGACCAACACATACAAGACGAGCCGCCACATACAAGACGAGCCGCCGTTCCGGGCTCGCGGCTGGCCGCCGCCGTGGATCGCAAGAGCTGCATGAAGATGATTCTATGACTGTGCCCGGCCGGGGCCCACGCGAGGCCCCGGGCGCCAGGAGAGAGCCCCCGGGGGCGAATCGGCCTCTTTATTGCTATTTTGTAGCAGGAATCACTACGCCCGCTCAGCCAGTGCCCAGCGTCCGGTTCCGACGCGGCGCTCTGATAACGGACCGGCGTCGGTGGTTCGGGCTTCCAGAAGAGACTGCGTGTCCCGTTTTGTTCCAAGCTGCCCACACGGAGGCGGAGATGGCAGGCATAGTCGGTTACGGTGCGTACGTCCCGCGCAAGCGGATCAAGACCGAGGAGATCGCCCGCCAATGGGGCAAGGACCCGGAAACGATCCGTCGCGGCTTGCTCCTGGACGAGAAGTCGGTGCCCGGCATCGACGAGGACACGATCACGATCTCAGTGGCGGCCAGCCGTGCGGCGCTCGATCGCGCCGGGCTCGACCCCGCCCTCATCGGCGCCGTGTACGTAGGGTCCGAATCGCACCCCTACGCGGTGAAGCCGAGCGGCACCGTAGTGGCGGAAGCGCTGGGCATCGGCCCCGACGTTCACATCGCTGACTTCGAGTTCGCCTGTAAGGCGGGCACCGAGGCGATGTTTGTGGCGCTCGGCCTCGTCGAGGCCGGCCGGGTCGACTACGCGCTCGCCGTGGGCGCCGACACGTCGCAGGGCGCGCCGAACGACGCGCTCGAGTTCTCGGCCTCGGCCGGCGGCGCCGCCTTCATCTTCGGGGAGGACGACACGCTGGTCGACGTGGTCGACACCTACAACTACACGAGCGACACGCCTGACTTCTGGCGCCGCGAAGGCGAGTTCTATCCCCGCCACGGCGGTCGCTTCACCG
>CAYFXF010000109.1:0-4584 GCA_964347085.1 uncultured Gemmatimonadota bacterium
GGAGGCGATCGAGGCCTGGGCTGGCGGCCTGCGCGCCATGCTACTGGCGATCGTCATCCTGGTGCTCGCCTGGTCGCTGGGCGCGGTGACCGAGGCGGTGGGCACGGCCGAGTACGCGAGCTACATGCTCGAGGCCGCGGGCTTCCCGCTCCACCTGCTCCCGGTCTCGGTGTTCGTCGCGGCCGCGGTGATCGCCTTCGCGACCGGCACCTCGTGGGCGACGATGGCGATCCTCATCCCGCTCGTCATCCCGTTGGCGGTGACGCTGGGCGGTGGCATCGGGTTCGGCGCCGGCGCCAGCTACACGATCCTGCTCGGCACGATCAGCTCCGTGCTGGCCGGCGCTATCTTCGGCGACCATTGCTCGCCGATCTCCGACACCACGGTGCTGAGCTCGATGGCCTCGGCATCGGACCACGTCGACCACGTGCGTACCCAGCTGCCTTACGCGCTCCTGGTCGCCGTGGTCGGCATGACGGTCGGCGACATCCCGACCGCTTACGGCCTGCCCTGGATACTCTCCTACCTGATCGGGATCGCGGTCCTCTTCCTCGCCCTGCGCACGATCGGCTCACCGATCGACGGCGATACGGCTCCGGCCGCGGCCGGGAACCCAGGAGAGCAAGCGAGATGAGCCTCAAGGAGCTGCCGGCCGGCGCGAATGCGCCGCGGATCGTGAACGTGGTGGTCGAGATCCCGAAGGGGACGCGCAACAAGATCGAGTTCGACCCCGAGCTCGGCACCTTCCGGCTCGATCGGGTCCTCCACTCGCCCGTCCACTATCCCGGCGACTACGGGTTCGTCCCCTCGACCCTGTCGCCGGACGGCGATGCGCTCGACGCACTCGTGCTGGTGACCGACCCGACCTTCACCGGCTGCCTGCTCTCGGCCCGGCCGATCGGTGTTCTGATCATGACCGACGAGGCGGGCCAGGACGAGAAGCTGCTCGCCGTGCCGGCCGAGGACCCGCGCTTCAGCGAGATCACCGACCTGGAGCACCTGCCGGCGCACCTGCTCAAGGAGGTCGAGTACTTCTTCGAGGTCTATAAGGACCTGGAGGGGAAAGAGACCGCCGTGCTGGGCTGGCAGTCGCTGGAGCGCGCCTACGCGATCATCGAGGGGGCGATCGCCGCCTACCGGCGCTAGCGGTCTTCTCTAGATGGGCGTGACGAGCGGCGCGCCCCGCACCCCGCGCATCAGGTTGGCCCAGGCGAGCTCGAACATGCGGCGCCGCGTCTCCTCGGTGGCGCTGCCGATGTGCGGCAGGAGCACGACGTTCTCGAGCCGCCGCAAACACTCGCGGATCCGCGGCTCGCCCTCGTAGACGTCCAACCCCGCGCCCCGCAGCTGCCCCGACTCGAGCGCCCGGCACAACGCCTCCTCATCCACGATGCCGCCACGCGCCGTGTTGATCAGGATGGCGCTTTCCTTCATATGCGAGAACGCCTCACGACCGATCAGTCCGCGCGTCTCCTCGCTCAGCTGCAGGTGGATCGAGACGACGTCGGAGCCCGCCAGCAGCTCGGCGAGCGAGTCGATCCGCTCCGCCCCAACCTCCGCCTCGAACTCCGGCTCCGCCCGCCTGTCCCAGTAGGCGATCTCCAGCCCGAACGGCACGGCGCGCCGGCCGACCGCCCGGCCGATCCGACCCGCCCCCAACAGCCCCAGCCGCCGACCGCCCAGCTCGATCCCCAGCAGCTGCGTCGGCTGCCAGCCCGTCCAGCGGCCACTCCGCGCCAGCCGCTCCGCTTCCACGAGCCGCCGGCTCACCGCCAGGATCAGCGCCCAGGTCAGATCAGCGGTCGCCTCGGTGAGCACATCGGGCGTGTTCGAGGCGGCGACCCCGCGGGCGCGCAGCGCCGCCAGGTCGATGTTGTCGTAGCCGACCGCACAGTTGGCGACGACCTTGAGCTGCGGCAGCCGTTCCAGCAACGCCGCGTCGATCCGGCGCGAGAGGATCGGCAACAGGCCGACGTAATCGCCGCGCGGCACGGGCTCGTCGGCCGGCAGCCACTCGACCTCGACATCGGCAGGCGGCTCGACGAAGCGGGCGAAGTCGCGCACCTCCTGCGCCACCAGAACCCGCAGCTTCCGGCCGCTCATCGACTAGCGCCTCGCCCGGAAGAATTCGCGTAGCAGGTCGCCCGCCTCGTCCGCCAGCACGCCCGACTCGATCGGGACCCGGTGGTTGAGCCGTTCGTCCTGGACTAGGTTGCCCAGGCTGCCACACATGCCCGCCTTGGGGTCCGCCGCCGCGAAGACAAGCCGCCCGACCCGCGCCAGCACGATCGCGCCGGCGCACATCGCGCACGGCTCCAGAGTGACGTAGAGCGTGCAGTCCCCGAGCCGCCAGTCCCCCGCCCGTTCGGCCGCCCGACGCAGCGCCAGGATCTCGGCGTGCGCCGTAGGATCCACACGCTCGCGCGTCCGGTTACGATCGCGCGCGACCAGCTCGCCGTTACAGACCAGCGCGGCGCCGACCGGCACGTCGCCCGCCTCGGCCGCGGCGCGCGCCTCCTCGAGCGCCACCGCCATCCAGCGCGCATCGTCGGCGCTCATGTCATGCGCTACCGCCAGCGCCGCGAGCGGCGCGTGCTCCGCTCAACCGGATCGTCGGATTCTCAGCTTTTGGGGAAGTTTCGGAACAGCGCCCGCGCCGCGCCGAGCAGCCGGGCCAGCTCGCCGCCGTTGCCGCCGCGCTCAGCCCAGCCGGTCGCTCCGGCGCCCTCAGGCATGTGGGCGGCGTCACGAAGCTTGATCGCGCCCTCGACCTCGTACACGCCGACGTCGGACGCCGCGAGCTGGTCACAGGGCTCGACCAGCACCAGGTCGCCCTCCAGAACCCCGTGCCCGGGGGTCGCGTCCCCGTGCGCCCGTACCAGGAAGCAGTCCGGCGAGCAGGCCAGCGAGCGGTCCAGCTCGAAGCGCCCTTCGACCTCCGGGTCGTCCTCGTCAGCCGCGGCTTCCGAGTTCTGGTAGAGCGGGATGGTGTAGGTCCGTGGCGAGAGGTCGAGCCCCAGGATCTTGAGGGCGCGTGAGCGGGATGGCGTCCGATCGAGGTAGCCTTTGCGTTCGAGCGCTTGCAGGTGCTCGGTGACCGTCTTGGTCGAGCGGATCCCGAAACGCCGCCCGATCTCCCGAACGCTTGGCTGGTAGGTCTCGGCCTTCAGGTAGTCGACGAGATAGTGATAGATGCGCCGCTCGATCGGCGTCAGCGCCTCCGACATGGGGACCTCCTGAGACCCGAAGCGCGGAGAAGCGGGCGCGTCTCGCGACCTACGATCGAGAGACCAAAACGCCGGCTCGGCCGTGGGCCGTCCGCGTTGACCGAGTCCCCTTCGAAAGGGGAGAACTGTTTTATACTTGCTAGGCGGGCGTAACCGCCGAACCTGCTCCCGCTGTGTGATGCTGTGCCGCTCAGTCTAGGAAACGCGCGCCTCGCCGTCAAGTCGTCCCGACACCCGCCAGCGGGTCGCCGTCAAGGCGTCCCGAGACCCGCCAGCGCGTCGCCGATGCGGGCCAGCACCAGCTCGCGACCCATCAAATTCATCAACTCGAAGATGCCCGGGCTCACCGCGACGCCGGTGAGCGCGACACGCAACGGATGGATGAGTTTACCGGCACCGACTTCCAACTCTTCCGCGAGTGAGCGAAGCTCGCGTTCGAGCGATGCTTCATCCCAAGCGTCGAGTTTTTCGAGGCGCGCGCCCAACCGCGTGAGTCGCTCGCGCGTCGCCGCGCGATCTTTCCAATGCTTCGCCGCCGCCTCCGGGTCGGGCTCGACCCGGCCAGTGAAGAAGGGTCGCGCGCGATCGACCAGCTCGGGCAGCGTCTTCGCCCGGCCCTGCAGGAGCCCCAAAACTCTTGGGAGCCAATCACTTAGCTCAGCCGGCCCCCCGGCCCCGGCGAGCCCGCGCTCCGCCAACAGCGGCGCGGCCCAAGCCGCCAGGTCGGCGGGCGCGGCGCGGCTCAGATACTCGCCGTTCAACCAGGCAAGCTTGTCGTGATCGAACACGGCCGGCTTCTTGTTGATCCGCTCGAGGCTAAACCGCTCGATCAGCTCGCCACGCTCCATCACTTCGCGGTCGTCGCCGGGCGACCAGCCGAGCAGTGCCAAAAAGTTGATCATCGCCTGCGGCAGAAAACCGGCGGCCCGATACTCACCCAACGACGTCGCGCCGTGGCGTTTCGACAGCCGCGCTCCGTCCGGGCCGAGGATGAGCGGCACGTGGCAGAAGACGGGCGGCTCATGACCGAGCGCCCGGTAGATCTGGATCTGCTTGGGCGTATTCGAAATGTGGTCGGCCCCGCGGATCACGTGCGTGATCGCCATCGCGATGTCGTCCGAGACCACGGCGAGGTTGTAGGTCGGCGTCGCGTCGGCACGCAGCCGGATGAAGTCTTCGATGTCGCGGTTCTGGAAACGGGTCTCACCCGCCACACGATCGTTCCAGACTGTCGCACCGCCCGGGATGCGGAAGCGCACGGTGTACGGCTCCGCCGCCGCGGCACGACGCTCCGAGTCCTCCGGCGCCAGATCGCGACAGCGACGGTCGTACGCGGCGGCGGCTCCGCTCTGCTTGG
>CAYFXF010000110.1:0-4534 GCA_964347085.1 uncultured Gemmatimonadota bacterium
AACTGGCCCCGGTACTTCGTGCCCGCGACCATGCCGGCGATGTCGACCTGAATCAGCTGCTTGTTGCGCAGCGATTCCGGCACATCGCCGTTCACGATGCGCTGCGCCAGCCCCTCCACGATCGCCGTCTTGCCGACCCCGGGCTCGCCGATCATGACCGGGTTGTTCTTGGTGCGACGCGACAGCACCTGGATCACCCGCCGGATCTCCTCGTCCCGGCCGATCACCGGGTCGAGCTTGCCGCGACGCGCCATATCGGTGAGATCGACCGTGAACCGCTGTATGGTCTGGTACTTCTCCTCCGCTTCACGATCGCTCACCCGATGCGGGCCGCGCATCGCCTGGATCGCGCTCAAGGTCGCGTCACGCGTCACGCCCAACTCCCTGAGCAGCGGGCCCGTCGTGCTCGCGGCCTTCGAGGCCAGCGCCAGCAGCAGGTGCTCGCTGGAGATGAACTGATCGTCCAGACCGCGCGCCTCACGGTCCGCTTCGTCCAGCACCTGGACCAGCTCACGAGACGGAGCCGCGGTGGCCCCGCCCTCCTGGCGCGGCAGTCGCTCGAGCGCGCGATTTACCTCGCGACCCAGCTCGTCCGACCGCACGTTCAGCCGCCCGAGCAGGGGCCGCACAACGCCGCCCTCCTGATCGAGCAGCGCCGCCAGCAGGTGGATGTCCTCGACCGCGGGGTTGCGGCGCTCGGCCGCCAGGGCCATCGCCGCCTGAAGCCCCTCGCTCGCCTTAACGGTCAATCGCTCGAACGAGATCATCTATCGCCACGAACCTCCCTGTCTGTCGGGACGTTGATAAACCAAGCCGTGCACGCGCTCTAGCCTGAGGGGGCAACAGGCATGCCACGCTCCGGCTGCCGAATTGGCAGACGTCGGGTGGCCCAGCGTCGTGCGCGTCGGGGCCCCCGGTTTCACACCACTTCGACCTTCTTCGCCCGCTCGCTCGCGCTCTTCGGCAGAGTGATGTGGAGGATGCCGCCTTCGAGGCTCGCGCGGATGCGATCCCGCTCGAACGGGGTCCGCAGCTTGAAGCGGCGGTGATAGCCCCAGGGCAGCTTGCTCTCTTGCTTCTCCCGCCCCTCGACCTTCGCCTCGATGATGAGCTCGTCGCGCTCGAGCGTGATGTCGAGGTCGCTCTTCTTCACCCCCGGCAGGTCGGCGAGTACGACCATCTCGGTCTCAGTGGCGTAGATGTCGACGGACGGTCGGACGTAATGGCGGCGGCGCGCCTGGCCTTCAGCTTCGTCGTCGGGCGGCCGATCCACTCCGGGGTCCCTGAGTTCGTCCTTTTCAGTCATCGCTCGGCGCTCCTTCGTCTCGTTCGGATCGCGTCTCCGGCTCCGAGGTCTCCTCCCACGGCCAGCGAATCGACGGCTCGTCCTCGCCCGCCAGAGGCTCGGGCGAGCCCGGGGCCCCGAACGGTTTGTGCGCCGGCGGTGGCTCGCCGGGCGGCGGTCTCTCCGGCGCTCGCGGCTCCGGGCGCCAGCGCTCCGTATGAGGCGGCTCCTCCCACGGCAGTGGTTCGTCCGGCGGCCTTGCCGCCGGCCGTTCCCGGCTCTCTTCCTCCGCCTCGACTTCGATGCTGCGTCCGCGGCTGCTTGGCCGCGGCAGCCGTACCTCCAGCACGCCGTCGTGCATGCGAGCTGTCACAGCCAGCGCATCCACCTCGGCGGGAAGCTGCACGGTGAGCGCGATCCTACCCGACGGTCGCTCGCGTCGCAGCAGGCGCGCGCCGGGCGGCGGCTCGAAGCGCGTCCGCCTGCCGGACACCGACAACACGCGGCCGGCGATCGACACTTCGATCTCCTGGCGGCGCATTCCGGGCAGCTCGACGAGCGCGCGATAGCCGTCGTCTTCCACCCGCAGCTCGTGGCGCGGGAGGCCGCGAGCCGCGGACGGTTTGGGACCCGAACCCAGAACCTGGTCGACCAGGTTGGTCATCGCCTCTTTCAACTCTGCCAGCGCGCCCCGGCCGGACGCGCGTGAGCGCGACTCGTTCACTTGCCTACCTCCTGTCGCGTATGACGACCGTTGCGGCGATCCGGTCGTGCAAAGCCTGTCGATTCGCATCCCACAGCATCTCGAAGAACCCCAGCAGACCCGTGAAGATCGAAGCCGCGTAGCCGCCGAAGCGGTTGAACGCGGCCCAGAGCCCGATCGGCTTACCGTCGAGCCGCACGACGCGGATGCCCAGCAGCCGCTTGCCAGGTGTCCGGCCACCCCAGAGCGTCAGGAACAGGGTGAAGTAGAGGCCGGCCCAACCGAAGCCGATCCCGACCTCGTCCGCCAGGTTGAGCAAGAGGCTGATGAGCCCGCTATCCCGCTCCTGCTCCAGATCCGCCTGCAGTTGGCGGTTGTCCGAGCGAAGCTGATCGATCTGCCGCCGCCCCCGCGCCAGCCGCTCACCCGCCAGCGACTCGATCAACGGCTCGCGCAGACTCGCGACGCCGGCCGAGTCGGCCGCGCGAATCGCGGCGGCATAGGCGATCGCCAGCGAGTCCGGATCCCGCGAGCTCGCACCGGCCTCGCTCGCCCGAAGACCCGAGAGGATCGCCTCACGCAGCTCCGGCTCGTCCCGCTCCGCCGCCAGCCCGGCCAGCGCCTCCCGGATCTCCTCGCGCTCCACACCCTGGCCCTCGAGCCGCAGCGCCAGCTCACGCGCCGCCACCTGAGCCTCCTCCGCCGTCGACGCCCGCTGCAACGCGATCACGTCGGCCACCGTGGAACCCGCTGCCCCGAGCCCGGTCAGCACGGTCTGGGCGGTCTCGAGACCGCTCGGTCCGCTCGCGCCCGAAGAGCAGGTCCGCCAGCCACCGGCCAGCGTGCCGGCGAGGACCAAGGCCCCCAGCGAGCCGAAGGTCGCCCAGCGGTACCCCCGCCTCACGACGCCAGCCGCCGGGCGCAGCGCCGCGCGGAACAGGAGCGCAGCGACGGCCAGACCGAGAAAGAACCAGCCGAGCCCGCCGATGATCACGACGGCGATCAGGTCGACCGCCATCGCCGTCGCCCGCCGCCACGGCCGCGCCAGCGGCTTGCCTAGCAGCTCGGACGCGACGGAGAACGCGTCTTGGGTGACGATCTCGCGTGGATCGCGCGCCGTTGCGGGCACCTACCCTTCGCCCTCCGGCCGGCGGTCTAGCCCGCCGTCCCTCTCAACCTCGGACCGACTCTACTATAACGGCGCGACTCGACCCGGGGCCAGCGAGGCGGCCTGGCGGCGCGGCCCCCGAGCCCCTACCGTACTGGCCGAACCCCAGCCGAGGAAGATCGATGCGCGTCCCGTTCGCCTGCCTGCTGCTCCTGATCCTCACCGCTCAGCTCGAGGCTCGCCCGCCCGCTGCGCCAGCCCAAGCCGACTCTGCGGCCATGGCCCAGGCCAACGGTCAGCCGGCGGCCGCGGAGGAGCCGGCGCCGGTCCCGGTGCCGGAGCCCAGCGAGAAGGCGCTGCGCTATTATCGAAGCGGCAACACGCTCTGGGTCGTCAACGCCCTGTGGGGACTTTTGATTCCGGCCCTCTTCCTGTTCACCGGCCTCTCCGCACGGATCCGCGATTGGGCCCGCGCGATCGGCCGGGTCTGGTTCTTCGTGATCGCGGTCTACGTGCTGATCTTCCTGATCTTCAATTTCGTGATCGACCTGCCGCTCGCTTACTACCAGGGCTTCGTGCGTCAGCACGCGTACGGGCTCTCCAACCAGACGTTGGGCAAGTGGTTCGGCGACGCGGTCAAGTCGCTGGCGGTCGGGGCGGCCATCGGCGTGCTGTTTCTCTGGGTCCCCTACCTCTTGATCAAGAGGAGCCCGCGCCGCTGGTGGCTCTACACGGGTCTCGCCATGGTCCCCTTCTTCTTTTTCATCCTGCTCGTCAGTCCCATCTGGATCGATCCCTTGTTCAACGAGTTCGGCCCCATGCAGGACGAGGCGCTGGAGACCGAGATCCTGGCGCTGGCGGACCGGTCGGGGATCGAGGGCGGGCGCGTGTACGAGGTGAACAAGAGCGTGGACACCGAGGCGGTGAATGCCTACGTGAGCGGCTTCATCGGCACGAAGCGGATCGTCCTCTGGGACACGATCATCGAGAAGCTGAACGAGGACGAGCTGCTCTACGTCATGGGGCACGAGATGGGGCACTACGTGCTGGGGCATGTCATCAAGCTCATCCTCTTCTTCTCTCTGTTCGTCCTGGTGGGGCTCTACCTGGTGCATCGCTCGGCCGGCGGTCTGATCGACCGCTTCACTCGGAGGTTCCGCTTCGACCAACTTGCCGACGTGGCCTCACTCCCGCTGCTCATTCTGCTGCTCAACTTCTTCTCGCTGATCGGGCAGCCGGTGGCGTTCGCCGTCACACGTTACTTCGAGCACGAGGCGGACCGGTTTGGCCTGGAGATCACCCAGGACAACCGCGCGGCGGCCACGGCGTTCGTCAAGCTGCAGCAGGAGAACCTGGGCAACCCGCGTCCCGGCGTCTTCTACAAGCTCTGGCGGGCGACGCACCCGACCCTGGGCGACCGAATCGACTTCTGCAACTC
>CAYFXF010000111.1:0-4341 GCA_964347085.1 uncultured Gemmatimonadota bacterium
TGGTGACGGCGATTCCGGTGATCGCGGTAGCCCTCATCTTCCTCGCCTTCGACCGCTTCTTCGGCGCCAACTTCTTCGTGCCGAGCGCCGGTGGCGATCCGGTGCTTTGGCAGCACCTGTTCTGGATCTTCGGGCACCCGGAGGTCTACATCCTGATTCTCCCGTCCTTCGGGATCATCTCGGAAGTGATACCGACGTTCTCGCGCAAGCCGCTATTCGGCTATCCGGTCGTCGTGTACGCCGGGATCCTGATCGGTTTCATCGGCTGGGGCGTATGGAGCCACCATATGTTCACCACCGGCCTGGGACCGATCACCGATTCTTTCTTCGTCGCCAGCACGATGATCATAGCGATCCCCACCGGCGTGAAGATATTCAACTGGCTGGCCACGATGTGGGGAGGTTCGATTCGCTTCTCCTCAGCCATGCTCTTCGCTGTCGGGTTGCTGGCCATCTTCACCATCGGCGGACTCTCGGGCATCATGCACGCTTCCGCTCCCGTGGACCTGCAACAGCACGACTCTTACTTCGTGGTGGCGCACTTCCACTACGTGATCGTGGGCGGCGCTTTGGTGGGGCTCTTCGCCGGCTTCTACTACTGGTTCCCCAAGATGACCGGCCGCTTGCTGAGCGAGACGCTCGGAAGATGGCACTTCTGGACCTTCATCGTCGGGTTCAATCTCACGTTTTTCCCGATGCACTTCGCCGGCCTGTTCGGCATGCCTCGGCGCGTGTTCACCTATCCGGCCGCGCTCAACCTCGACGATTGGAACATGGCCTCCACCATCGGGGCGTTCATCTTCGCACTCAGCACGCTGTTCTTTCTCTGGAACCTGGTGAGAAGTGCCCGGGTGGGCGCGCCGGCGCCGACGAACCCGTGGGGAGCGGCGACGCTGGAATGGTCGACGCCGTCGCCGCCGCCGCACTACAACTTCGCCGAAATCCCCGAGGTGACGAGCCGCGAGCCTTTATGGACACGACCCGCGGAGGGGGTGGAGGCCCCGCCGCCAGCGGCCGGCCCGGAGCCGCTGATGCCGCGCCCCTCGGTCTGGCCGGTGCTCACCGCGCTCGGCATCAGCTCGACCTGGATCCTGGTGATGACAGGGGTCTGGTGGGTGCCGCTGATCGGACTGGCCGCCACGGCCGTCTGCGTCTACAGCTGGGCCTTCCAGCCGCCGTTCCCGGCGGACGCCCACTAGGGGGCCGATCATGGCGAGCGCCGCCCACCACCATCCGCCGACCGCCACGGGCCTCGACAGCCGCAAGCTGGGCTTCTGGACCTTCATCGGCTCCGAGACGCTCTTCTTCGGGAGCCTGATCTCGACCTACATGGTCTACAAGGGCGCCGCGGTGTCGGGACCCTTGCCGCATGAGGTGCTGGATATCCCGGTGACCAGCGTGAGCACCTTCGTCCTGCTATCCAGCTCGCTCGCCATGGTCCTCGCCCTCCATGCGGTGCAGAGAGGGAGCCGGGCGGGAGCGCTCACCTGGATCATGGCGACGGCCGTCGGCGGCCTCATCTTCCTCGGCTTCCAGGCCTACGAGTTCACCACGTTCGTCCACGAAGGGCTCACGATTACGGCCAACGTGTTCGGCTCGTCCTTCTTCGTCCTCACAGGCTTTCATGGCGCGCACGTCTCGGTGGGGGTGATTTGGCTGCTCACGCTGTGGATCCTGAGCTGGCGCGGAAAGATCGGGCCGGCGGAGGCACTCCAGGTGGAGATGGCGGGGCTATACTGGCACTTCGTGGACAGCGGCTGGATCGCGATCTTCACTCTCGTCTATTTGATCCCGTGATGGAGGCAGCATGAGCGCCATGCCAGGAAAGGTCGAGGGTAGCCGGCAGGCGAGCGGCGCGGCGGAAGCCGACGCCAGCGCCCACGGGCACCCGACCTGGCAGACATACCTGATCGTCGGGGTGATTCTCACGGTCATCACGGCCGCCGAGGTCGCGGTGTTCTATATGCCCCCTCTGCGGCCTGTCCTTGTGCCGATCTTACTCGTGCTTTCGGGAGGGAAGTTCGCGCTAGTCGCGATGTTCTACATGCACCTGCGGTTCGACAGCCCGATCTTCAGCGCCGTCTTCGTGGCGCCTCTCACGCTGGCAATCGGCGTGGTCGTGGCGCTCATCATCCTTTTCCACGTCTTTCCCCACGGCCTCGGCCCGCTGAGCGGCTAGCTCCCCCGGGCCCGCAAGTCCCCGCCCGCTACGGGATCAGGTTCTCTTCGGACTGCTCAGCGCGATACCACTTAAAGAAGAGGACTGTGATCGCCGTCCAGAAGATGAGCACCCCACCGATCTTCATCAGAAATCCCGCGAGCTGCTGATCAACGCGCGCGGAGAGCCCGTAGACCGGCGGCGCCAGCTCGTACGTCGCGTACAAGGGATACTCGCTGAACGCAAGGAATGCGAAGGTCGGAGTATTGACGATCGTGGCCAAAATCAGGTACCCGACCTTATACAGATAAACGAAGCCAGGACGCCTCGGAATCGGGGCCACGAGCGGCCACCAGAGGACCAGCCCCGCCCCCCACCACATCATATCCAGAACGAACGAGCCGAGCTGCGATACCATCAAGGTGTCAACAACGGACGGCCAGTGCGTGGCCACGAGCAGGATGTTGAAGAACACGATGGCGACCAGAGGGTGTGTCAAGACGCGCAGCACGCGCAGAACCGCGCGGCGGCGCTCCAACGCTTCGAAGGTTGCCGCTGGCACGCCGATCAGCAACAGCGGTGGTGCAACGAGCGCGATGAGCAGAAACTGGACCATGTGGGCGCTCGCCAAATAGCCGGCGCCCAAGGCGCCCACCGGCCAATCCAGCGCGATCCAGAGGCAGAGGGTGCCGCAGAGGAAGGACGCGACCTTAAGCCGTCGGTCGGGGGCGGCGCCGGCACCCGTCGAGCGCCGTGGCCGGCGCAGAGAGATCCAGTAGCCGAAGCACAAGAGCAGAACAAAGGCCCAAACGCCGGGGTAGGCTTGCCAGCTCCAGTCCCACGCCGCTGTTTGGGCCGAACACCACCACTGCATAGTCTAAGTTCAGGCGCGACTGCCGACAGAGCAAGTGATGATCTATCGACTCAGCTGTGGTGATGAGATTCAGGCGCGCTGATTTGCACGTCCTCGCCCGCCAGCGTTGTTTGGCTGAGGACAGCCCGGAGCTTGGGATGTGCCCATAGCAGGTAGTAGGCCATGACCACCGTAGCCAGCAGGTTCCCCAGGCCGACGGAGACCCAACCCAGCGCCCCTAACAGCCATTCCGCTAGCACTGCGAGCGTTCCCAGAAAGAACGCCTCGAAGGTCGCGAAGATCAGCAAGCCGGCTAACAGCAAGGGCGGTACTTTCTCCGCCTGACACGCGATCGCTGCCGCCACCAGGCCGATGACTATGAACGCGGCGAAATGAACCACGGTATAGCCGCCCACGGTGAGCAGCGATATCTGCACCGCGGTTGAGTCAGCGATGCGCAGAAACACCGCCGAGCCCAACGCACCGGGCGTAAAGAAGACCTGTCCGCGTACAAGGTCGAAGATCAAGAACCAAACAGCCACGGCGACGGCGCCGAGCGCCCCAGCTATCACGCCCTCACGCACGATGCGATGTTGGCTGAGCGCCACCAGCCAGAGCGCGGACGGGGTCTCGGACTTGACGTGCAAGTAGCCCATCAGCCCAACGCCCGACAGTAGATTGCCGAAAAGCACACTGGGCCATCCAAGTCTCTCAACCACGTCCACACCAGTGAGCAGAACACTCAGATAGAATACGAGGTCGAAAAGCACGAATCCGAGTACCAGGCCCGACAGCAGGGGGGGGAAGACCCTGAACTTGCTCATCAGCCAGGCCACCGCGATGCCGACAAGGCAAAAGGCGCCGTAGTGGAAAACTGTGTACAACGCGATAAACACGACGGACGGCCCAGCCTCATCCACCTGGGCCAGTATGTCGGCCAAAAATACCAGCGTGTAAAACGGTCGGCCCTCGATCGTGTCGATGACCAGGAACCACACCGCCAAGATTGTGGCGCCGATCACACCGGCGACGAGCCCCTGGACGATGAGTTGTTTAGGCTTCATCAAGCTTCCCCTCGACTTCTGCCGCCTGCCAGAGCAGCCAACGCCCTCCTACCGGCCGTTAGCCGCCTATCCTATCAACATGCCAGGCCTACGGTGTTGACTCTTGCTCTTTGATCAGCTCGCCGATCAGACCACGGTTCTGAAGCCACAGATAGGTGCCTAGCGACACGACCCAAACGACATTCGCGGCGACCACCGACCACCAGGGCACGATGTGGTTGATCTCTGCAGCGATGATACCGATCCCGGTCACGCTGTAGACGAAC
>CAYFXF010000112.1:0-4214 GCA_964347085.1 uncultured Gemmatimonadota bacterium
TGCGCTCTAACCACCTGAGCTACAGGCCCCCACGCCCTCGAACTCTAACCGACCACAGAGAGGCCAGTCAACACGCGGGGCCAGCCACCGAGCCCGGGCCTCGCGCAGGCTCCGACCCAACCTCACCAGGCCAGACGCTCGACCAAGAGGCGCGTCTCCTCCGCGTCGAGATGGCGAAGCGGCCGCCCCGGATGGTCGGCCAGCGTCCAGACCGACGCCGCCACCGCCGCCGCCGAGGCGCGGAGTGCGGCGAAGTCGATCTTGTCGAGCGTGTCGCCGGCGTTGTGATACCAGCGCGGCGCGTCGGGCGGCAGCGAGCTCTGGACGTCGATCGTCGGCACGCCGGCCAACAGGAACGGCTGATGGTCGCTCCCCGGGCCGCCGCCGTGGTCCACCACGGCCCGGAGGCCGAGATCCCGGAGCCCCGGAGCCCGGACCAGCCGGGCGAACAGGGTGTCTGCCTCCGAATGGCCCGTGGCGCCGTATCCCTGCGGCGATCCCACGACGTCGAGGTTCATCATCGCCACGACGCCCTCCAGCGCGGAGGTGTGCTTCTCCACGTAAGCGCGCGAGCCCCAGAGCCCCAACTCCTCGCCGGCGAAGAGCACGACGCGCACCGTGCGCCGCGGCCGCACGCCGGTCGCTACGATCGCCCGCACCGCCGCCATGGCCGCCAGAACGCCGGTGCCGTTGTCCACCGCACCGTCGCCCAGGTCCCACGAGTCGAGGTGGGCGCCGAGCAGGAAGACCTGACCGGCGACATCCGGGTCGCGGCCGCGCAACTCGCCGACCACATTGGCGACGGCGACGGGCCGCGTCTCAGCCCGCACCCCCAAGCTCAACTGCAACGGCCCCGCCTGCAGCTGCCGGCGCAACCAGAGCCCGTCCTCACGCGACAGGGCCACGAGCGGCAGGGGGGCGGGCGGCTCGGCGACCGGCGCGAGCCGCGCCTGTGGCAACCGGCCGGGCTCGAACGAGACACGCAACAGCGCGACCGCGCCCGCCTCGACGGCGGCCTCGATCAGCTCCGCGCTCACCATGTCGGTGAGCAGCGCGGCGCCCTCGGCCCAGCGCCGCTTCTCACCAACCGGCAGCGGCGTGCCGCGCCCGACGTCGATCACCGGCACCGAGTCGAGCGCGATGCCGGGTGAGTAACCGTAGGCGACGGCGACAATCGCGCGATGCTGAAGCGCCGCCGGCGACACCACCCGCACACGCGTGTCACCGCGGCGCCAGGCCGGGATCCGCACCAGCTCGTACCAAACGGAATCCAGCCCCAGGCTGCGCAGCCAACCGGCGGCCCAGGCCTCGGCCCGCGTGCCGGCTGGTGTCCCAGACAGACGACCGCCGATCGTGTCGACCAGCCCGGCGGCCATCGCGGCCAGATCGGGCGAGTCGAGCGCCCGGGCCGCGATCGCGTCGACCAGCGTGTCCGCCTCCTCGTCCGCTGCCGCACGAGAGGCGCGGGCCGGGGCCGCGAACGACACCGCGGCGGCCAGGGTGCCGACCAAGGAGGCAAAAAGACACGAGGGCCTCGTGGGCCCTCGTGCTACTCGTCCAGGGAGCGCGCGCCTAGTCCCAATCGTCAGGTTCGTCACGGCGCCGCCTGCGCCCCTGCCCGTGGTCGTCGTCCTCGTCCTCGAATTCTTCAAACTCCTCGTCCTCGTCGTCCTCCTCCTCCTCCTCCTCCCACTCCTCGTCCAAGTCTTCGTCCAGCTCCTCATCCAACTCGACGTCGCTCTCTTCTTCCTCGTCGTACGCAGCACGGACCTCGTAGTCGTCGTCGTAACGCGGCGCGATCAACTCGTCGGGATCGATCGCTCGACCATAACCGCTCATCGTCCCTCCTCCTGAAGCTTTGCTGACAGACCCCCACCCGAAAGGTCCGGGCGCGGGCCAACCGCCCGTACAAACGCCCGGCCGGACTCACTTTGGGCGCCCAATCGCCTATTAATAGCGGATTCAGAGGTTGTCAAGCGTATTTTTCCCGGCCGGCCTCGAGCCCTAGAAAGCCACCTATCCCGCGCCAACCGGTCGTGATATGTTAGCCTCGATGCTCCTCCACAGCTCACGGTCGACACGGTGGCGCGCCCTCGTCGCACCGCTCGTATTGGCAGGGTTGGCGCCGCTCGCGGCGTGCAAAGCGCCGCAGGCGTTCGGCGACCGCCACAACATCATCCTGCGCGCTAACGCCGAACTCTGGGCCGAGGTCGACTCGCTGGTTCTGGCCTCCCTGGAACGGCGCGTCTTCACGACCCGGCCGGAACGGACCTTCGAAATCACTTTCGTCGCTGTGGGCGACCCTTCCTGGACCGACCTGCGGATCTGGCAGCAGGTGCTCGTGCTGGGGACCCGCGAGGACGAGGTCGTGCGGCGGCTGCTCGACGCGGCCGGCAAATCGGAGGCGACCGCGCCCGCGCTCGCGCAGGCCCGCGACATCTGGGCGCGCGCGCAGCTCGCCACCGTCGTGTTGTTGCCCGAGACGGGCCAGGCCGAGGGGTTGCGTTCGCTGCTACCTCAGCTGTTCGAGCTGCTCACGGCGCGATACGACGAGTGGGTGATCCAGCGCATGTACACGTCGGGCTTGAACGACTCGCTTAAGGCCGAGCTGGCCGGCCTTGGCTTCACGCTCGACCTGCCCAACGTCTACCTGCAGGTTCGCGAGGACTCGGTCTTCCGCTTCGCAAACCCTTACCGACAAGGCGATAGCGACCTATTGCGCTCGCTCCTCCTCACCTGGCGGAGCGGGGCCGCCGCGATCGGGCCTGAGGCCCTGCGCGCCTGGCGCGAGGAGATCGACGAGACCCAGTACGCGCCGCCGCAGGACATCCAACCGGAGCACCAGCGCAGCGCGGTGATCGAGGTCGACGGCAGCGCGGGGCTGGAGCTGCGCGGCGTGTGGCAGGACCGTGGCGACTTTCCCGCGGCGGGCCCGTTCATCACGCGAGCGATCAGCTGCCCCGAGCAAGACCGCACCTACTATATAGACGCGTGGCTGTTCGCTCCGGGCCGCGACAAGTACCCTTACCTGCGCCAGCTGGAGATCCTGCTCGAGTCCTTCCGCTGCGTCGAGCCGTCGGGTCCCGCCACGGTGTCGAGCGCTGGCGTCGGCCCACCGACCGGTTGACGCGTCATGTCGTTCGTCCACCTCCACACCCATAGCGAGTACTCGCTGCTGGACGGCGCCAACAAGCTCGATTCACTGGTCGAGCGGGCCGCCGAACTCGGGATGCCGGCCCTCGCGCTCACCGATCACGGCAACCTTCACGGGGCGCGGCGCTTCTACGACATCGCCCGGGCGCAAGGCGTCAAGCCGATCCTGGGCTGCGAGACGTACGTGGCGTTCGGCGACCGGCGCTCCAAAGAACGCCCGCCGGAGGCCCCCGCCGATCACGCCCACCTGGTCCTGCTCGCCGCCGACCGTGAAGGCTATCACAACCTGGTGAAGCTCGTCTCGATCGGTCAGACGGAGGGCTTCTATCGCCGGCCGCGGATCGATCACCAGGTGCTGGAGCAGCACGCCGGTGGCCTGGTCTGCCTCTCCGCCTGCATGTCGGGCGAGCTCGCCCTCTATCTGCTGCTCGATCGCTATGAGCGGGCGAGGCAGGCCGCGGAATGGCACGCGCAGACCTTCGGGGACGGGCGGTACTGGCTGGAGGTGCAGAACCACGGGATCCGGGACGAGGAGAAGGTGCGCGAGGGGGTGTACGCTCTGGCCGAGGAACTGGGGCTGCCGCTGGTCGCCACAAACGACGCACACTACCTGGCTCGTAAGGACGCCGACGCCCACGACATCCTCCTCTGCATCGGCACGGGCAAGGACCGGGACGACCCCAATCGCCTGCGCTTCTACGGCCAGGAGAGCTACTTCAAGTCAGCGGACGAGATGCGGTCCGCCTTCCCCGATCGCCCTGAGGCTTTGGAGAACACGCTTCGCGTCGCCGAGCTCTGCGAGCTCGAATTCGAGGAGAAGGTCTACCTGCCCGCCTTCCCACGCCCGGAGGGCTCCGGTTCGGAGGACGAGTTGCTGCGCGAGCTGACCGAGGCGGGCGCCCGGGCGCGCTACGGCGAGCCGCTGCCGACGGAGGCCCGGGGGCGTCTCGACTTCGAGCTGGACGTCATCACCAAGCTCGGCTACAGCGGCTACTTCCTCATCGTATGGGACTTCATCCGCGCCGCCCGCGAGGCGGGGATCCCCGTGGGCCCAGGTCGCG
>CAYFXF010000113.1:0-2804 GCA_964347085.1 uncultured Gemmatimonadota bacterium
AAGGGAACTTGTCGGAGCTGGGCATCACCGAGCTGCGCTTCGAGAGCGCCGAGCCGTCGCCCGCCGAGGTCCTGGCCCTGTTCCCGCCGGGTGACTACACGTTCCGGGGGAAGACGGTCGAGGGGGAGAAGCTCTTAAGCACGGGCGAGCTGTCGCACGATTTTCTGCCGGCGTTCAGCTTCTCGCCTTCTGACGGCGAAGAGGTGGATCCTGACGACACCGTGGTCGAGTGGGACGTCCCGGACGCCGAACAGGTCGAGGTCATCATCGAGAACGAAGAGTCCGGTGATGTTTTCGACGTGATCGTCTCGAGCTCGATCACGAGCTTGAATGTTCCGCCGCAGTTCCTCGAGCCGGAGACGGAGTACAAGATCGAGCTTTTGGCGATAGCTGAAAACGGCAACCGGACCATCGTGGAGAGTACTTTCGTCACGTCGCCGTAAGACTCGGGCGCACCGAGCGCGGGATCTCTGGGCTCCGGTCGCATCCCCGGAGCGGCAGATCAGCCCCTCGCTCGTGCCGGTCATCGAAAGCGAGGGCCATGGGGTCGGCGTCGCGGGTCGTGCACACGCCCGACCTCGTTTGCTACGTCGACTCCGGCCCCACCTGTGAATGGCTGTCATGGATTGGCTGGCCCGCTCACCAGGGCGAGCCTTCATCCTCATCTTCCTCCTGGCGCTCGCGGTTCGCGGCTACTTCCTGACCAAGGTGCCGCGCGAGTACGTGCTCCCACACAGCCGTTGGGAGATGGAGGCGGTCGCCACGTCGCTGGTGCAGAGCGGTGAGTTCGCGGATCCGTACATCCTCCCCACCGGACCGACCGCGCACCTGCCGCCTATAATGCCGGGCCTTCTCGCTCTGATCTGGGGCCTGTTCGGGATGGGGCTGGCGGCGGGGTATGCGGCCTGGCTGTTCAGAATCGCGACCTATTCCGCGATGTACGCCATGCTCCCCTGGCTGGCCGGCAGGTTCGGGGTAGGGAAGCCGGCCGGGGTGCTCGCCGGCATCGCCGGCGCCCTGGTCCCCCAGTGGCCCGGGCACGGCGAAGCGCTCACGGCCATCGTGCTCGGCCTCTTGCTCGTCGCTTTCCTGCGGCGCTGGAGCGGAGGGCGCGGGCGGGTCTCCTCGGGCGGTTCGTTTCTGCTCGGCCTGGCCTGGGGCGTGGCCTTTCATCTTCAGCCCTCACTGCTGCCGGTGCTGCTCGGCTGCGTGGCCTTCGAGCTGTGCTGGCACCGCGATCGGCGGAAGTGGGCCCAGTCGGCCGTGATGGCCCTCGGCGTAACCCTCGCCTGTCTCCCGTGGGGCTGGCGAAATTACGCGACCTTTCACGAGCTCGTATTCATCCGCAGCAACCTGGGGCTGGAATTGCGCATGGCCCATCACGAGGGTGCGGCGGCCGCGATGGAGGTGATGGATGCGCGGGGGGAATTCCGCCATCCGCGCACGCACGAGCAGGAAGCGCGGAGGCTCAAGCAGCTGGGCGAGATCGAGTACATGCGTAGGGCGAAAGCTGACGCCCTCGACTGGATCCGCTCAAATCCGGCTGAGTTTGTGCGGCTGACCGCGTCGCGCGTGGCTCACTTCTGGGGCGGACCGTTGCACCGGCCGTGGATGGCGGCGGGCGTCACGGTGCTGACGCTTCTGGCCTTCTTGGGTGCATGGCAAACCCTCCCGGCGCTCGCGGTTCCGCAGCGGGCGGCGCTCTTGATCCCACTCGCGGCCTACCCGCTCATCTACTACGCCGTCACCTACATGGCCCGCTATCGGGTGCCGCTGAATTGGATCCTGCTCATGCTCGCCGGCGCTGCGGTCTGGAGTTGGCTGGAGCGAAGATGAGGTGCAGCGTCACACTGGCTCGGCGCGACCGTCGACAGGCGGTCGCCCTGCGCGCCGCCACCGCCCCTTCGGCCAGATATCCTTGACAACGCCAGTCGCAATACCTAATAAGTGTCGACGCTCATCCAATGAGAAATCGCTGCAGTCTCTTCCGCACCGGCCTCTCCGACGGCCACGACCAGGAGGCACGATGAAGCTCGTCTTCCGCGTCAGTGTTGCTGTTCCGGTCCTCGTGCTCTTTTGCGCTCTCCCCTTGGCGGCCCAGACCGGGACCATCTCAGGCTCCGTCACCGATGTCGACGGCACGCCGCTCAGCGGTGCTGTGATCGAGATCGAGGCGCTGTTTCGCAGCACGCTCAGCGACATGAACGGGGATTACCGGCTGACAGGGGTCCCGGCCGGGGCCCACACGCTGCGCGTTCGTCTGCTCGGCTACCGGGCCTCGCGTCGCGAGTTGACGGTCGGCCCGGGCGAAGCACTGGCGGCGGACTTCACGTTGGAGCTGACTCCGATCCGGATCGCGTCGGTCGACGCGGTCGTGGGATCGCGCGCCCGGCACACGGCGGCGGACGAGCTGGCCGTGCCTGTCGACGTCTACACCTCCGAGGACCTGGTCCTGCAGGGCACCACCGAGACGAGCCAGATCCTGCAGGGGCTCTCGCCCTCCATCAACTTCCCGCGCCAGACCGTCACCGACGCCACCGACATCGTGCGCCCGTTCACGCTGCGCGGCCTTAGCCCCGACCACACCCTGGTGCTCATCAACGCCCAACGGCGACACCAGACGGCTCTGGTCAATACCTTCGCCTACGGCACGGGGGCGGGCTCGAGCGGAGTTGACCTGAACGCGATTCCGGCGAGCGCGATCGATCGCGTTGAGGTGCTGCGTGATGGCGCCTCCGCCCAGTACGGCTCGGACGCCATCGCCGGCGCGGCGAAAGTTCTGATGACCCACGGCCAGTGAGCGA
>CAYFXF010000113.1:2814-4042 GCA_964347085.1 uncultured Gemmatimonadota bacterium
CGGGTGTGGTGAACCTGGTGCTGAAGCAGGGCCAGTTCGCGCCGTTCGTGAACTTCTCAGCCGGCCGCTACATCCCGGACGACTACGAGGACGACGGTACGACGGTGAACGTGAACGGCGGCTGGGGGATCGGGCTGGGCCGCGGCTCGCTGGGACTCTTCGCCGAGTTCCTCGACCGTCAGCCGACGAATCGGGCCTGGGCCGACCCGTTCGAGGTGGCCGGAACGGGCGTCGAAGACGAGATCGACGACAAGGGACAAATTGTCAGTAAGCGGAACCCAGTGGATCAGCCGAACCACCACTGGGGCGACGGGCTGGAACGAGACATTCTCACGATGGCCAACTTGCAGATGCCGCTCACCGACGCCCACACCAGCGAGGTCTACGCCTTCGGCGGCTACAGCTTCCGCGAGGGCACCGGCAACGGGTACCGGCGCTACTTCGACAGCGGGCGCAACTGGCCGCAGATCTACCCGCTCGGCTTCCTGCCCGAGTTCAACCCGGATGTGGTCGACTACTCCGCCGCCGCCGGTTTCCGGGCCCTCGCCGGAGGCTGGTCGCTGGACGCCGGCGTTTCGTTCGGGCACAACGATTTCGAGTACAACATGCGGAACACGCTCAATGCGTCGCTCGGTCCCTGCCTGAGCTTCGAGGGCTGCCCGGAGTCGCAGCGAGCGCCGGGCCCGGACGGCGTGACCGGCACCGCGGATGACCTAGTGAACCAGACGAGCTTCTTCGCCGGTGGGCTGGAGCGCGAGGAGCTGGGGGCCGGGGTGAATGCGGCCACCGAGCTCGAGCTGGGGCTCCCGGCACCGGTGAACCTCGCGGTCGGCGCCTCGTTCCGCCGTGAGCGCTTCCAGATCACTCAGGGGGAGACCGCCTCCTGGATCAACGGCGGCAGCCCCGACCAGTTCGGCGAAGAAGCGCCTGGCGGTTCGCAGGTCTTCCCCGGGTTCGAGCCCGGCGACGAGGTGGACGAGGATCGCACGAACTTCGGCCTCTACGCCGAACTGGAAACCAACCTCACCCCGCAGTTTCTGGCTAACGTCGCGGGCCGCTTCGAGAGCTACAGCGACTTCGGGGAAGTGCTCACGGGCAAGCTGGCGTTGCGCTACCAGCCCTTGGAGCAGCTCGTCTTCCGGGCCGCGGGCAGCACCGGGTTCCGCGCGCCTGGGCTGTCGCAGGTCCACTTCAGCAAGGTGGTCACGAACGTCATCGAGGGCGAGTT
>CAYFXF010000114.1:0-3941 GCA_964347085.1 uncultured Gemmatimonadota bacterium
TCAGTGAGAGACGGAGTTGGGCTATGAGTAACATAATATATATTATGCGCCACTCTCGACCCCCGCCGCACCGTCCCAACACTCAGCTCCCCTCCGACACCTTCACCCGCGCGCCCCCCGCTCGCAGCTCCGCCGCCCGCATCTCGTAGAAGAGGCGCGCCGGCCCGTCCTCCGGCGATAGCTCGGCCAGCTGCTCGTAAATCGCCGCCGCCCCGGCCCGTTCGCCTCGCGCCGCCCTCAGCCGCGCCGCGCCCTCCAGCGCCCGGGTCCTTTGGACGCGACCCTTCAGCTTGGCGCCGGCATCCTCGTAGACGCTGATGGCCAGCGCCGTATCGCCGACCTCCTCGTAGGCGGCGGCGAGCAGGAACGCCGCCCGGGTCGAGAGCACGTCGGTCCCCAGCTTCTCGACCGCCTGGCGAGCCGGCTCGATCGCCTCAGCTGCCCGATTCTGTAGCAGCAGCGAATGTGCGAGGAGGACGCGAGCCTCCTGGGCGTAGGCGGTGCTGCCGAACTGCGCCAGGTATCCCCGGAGCTGGTCGATGACGTCCGCGGCGCTTCCCAACTCCAGTTGGCTGCGCAGCGCCCTCAGCTGTGTCGAGGCCACTTCCTCGACCCGGCGCTGGTAATCGAGGTAGTAGCGCACGCCGAACGCCACGATCGCGAGGGCCGCAGCGCCCAGCACGAGAGCGCGGCTGTTCTGGCGCGCCCAATCCAAGAGCGCCAGGCTCGTGGTGACGAACTGATCCTCACCGGTGATCTGCGGCTTCGGCATGGTTTCAGTCGCTAGCCTCGTCCTTCGCGGCGAGGTAGCCGGCGGCGAACGCGCGTGGGACGGCGATCTCCGTGGAGAGCGAGCTCAGATCAGCGATCAGGACGCGGATCCAGCCGCCTTGCTCACCATCCAGCAGCTGGTGCGCCACTCGCGCCAGTCGCTCGATGACCTCGGCTGGCAGACCCTCGCTCTCTCCCTCGGCCTCAGGCTCGCTGAGATAGTCCGGGAGCTCGAGTTCTTCCGCGGCGGTCTGGGCCGCCTCACTCGGCTGGGCCAACTCGACCTCGTCTTCCGGGTGGAACGGGGTTGCGAGGATGTCGCGGCCCGACGTGTCACGTCGAGGGTTCTCGGACCCGCCGATAAACGGGCTTGGATAAGTCGGCACTCTGAACTTGACCTCCTTCTCGGTTTAGGGCACGGCGAAATCTACACGCTCACCCGTGGCGGTCAAACGGCAACTCGTTGCTAGTGCGCGTACTTGAGCACCAGGAACCCGGTGATCAAGGCAACGACGAAGACCAGCGTGAGCAGGTTGAAATAGCGGTCGATGAAGCTGCGGATCTTGGGGCCCCAGATCCGGATCATGCCGGCGACGATGAAGAAACGCGCGCCGCGGCTAACCGCCGATATCATGATGAACGGAACGAAGGGCACTGCGAAGGCGCCGGCCGCGATGGTGAAGACTTTGTAGGGGATCGGCGTGAAACCGGCCGTCCCCAGCGCCAGCACCAGGTTGGCCCGATAGAGATCGCCCACGCGCTGGAAGGCCGCCTGCGCGTTGTAGAACTCGATGATCGGTCGGCCGACGATCTCGTACAGTTGATACCCGATCAGGTAGCCCAGTACTCCGCCCAAGACCGAGCCGACGGTACACAGGGCAGCGAAGTAGAGGCTGCGCCGCGGCTGGCCCACACACAGTGCGATGAGCAGCACATCGGGCGGGATGAGGAAAAAGGAAGCCTCGATCAGCGCCAGGACGAAGAGCGCCGCCGATCCGTAGGGTGAATCCGCCCACCCCAGCACCCAGTCGTAGACTCGACGGATCCAGCGCGCGGGCCGTGGACCTCGCGCTGCCGGATACCCGGCCGGTTGGCCAGCCGTCATCGCGGCTGACCTCTGAGCGACTCCGGCCCCTCCCCGCCGCGGAGCCCGACGAACCGCACCGGTGCGATCACCTCGTCGTCCAGGCTGTCCGCGCCGGTCCGCACGATCCGATGCAGCTCCTGTGACTCGTCGTCCCCCAGTGGGATGAGCAGCTGACCTCCGACACGTAGCTGCTCGGTTAGCGGTCTGGGCACCTCCCCCACCGCCGCGGTCACGAGGATCGCGTCGAACGGAGCGTAATGGCGCCAGCCATAGCGTCCGTCGCTCGCGCGGATGAGCACGTTGGTGAACCCCAGTCCCTCGATGCGCTCCCGCGCCGCCCGCGCCAATTCGGGGATGCGCTCGATCGAGTAGACCTGGCGGCAGAGCGTGGCCAGGAGCGCCGTCTGGAAACCGGACCCGGTCCCGATCTCGAGGATGCGCTCGTCGCCCTCGAGGCCCAGCGTCTGCAAGTAGAGGGCGTGCGTGCTCGGCCGTGATATGGTCTGGCCGTGTCCGAGCGGCAGCGCCTCGTCGGCGTAGGCTCGCGACTCGAAGCGTTGCGGCACGAACAGGTGGCGCGGCACCTGGTCGAAGGCCTGCAGGACAGGCAGGTCTCGAACCCCCAGCTCGCGCAGCCGCTCGATCAGCCGGCGGCGGCGTTCACGGTGGGCGTTCAGCTCTCGCAGCTCAGATCCCACGCTCGGATCTCCTCGATCAACCTGTAGTTGGTGAGGTCGAGGTGGAGCGGCGTCACCGAGACGTACCCCGCCGCGATCGCGCGAAAATCGGAGTCCTCGCCGCCGGACCAGCGCGGTTGGCCGCCGCCGATCCAGAAGTAATCGCGTCCGTACGGGTCCTGGCTGCGAGTCAGTGATTCGATGAACACGCGGCGGCCCAGGCTAGCCACGCGCACACCTTGAATCTGCTCGGGCGCGATCGGAGGCAAGTTGACGTTCAGCAGCGTGCCTGCCGGGTAGTCGTCGCGCTCGACCAGCTGGAGCAGGAGTCGTTCGAGCAGGGGCTCGTACCCCGGCCCCGGCGGTTCGAACTCCTCGCTGGCGTACGAGAGAGCGACGGCAGGGATTCCCAGCAGGGTCGCCTCCATCGCTGCCGCCACGGTGCCCGAGTAGAGCACGTCCTCCCCTAGGTTGGGGCCGTGGTTGACGCCGGAGAAGACCAGGTCGGGCGGCTGGGCGAGGATCGTGCCGCCCAGTGCGAGCAGCACACAGTCGGTCGGGGTGCCGTCCACGTGATAGAGGCCATCCTCGCTCTCGCGTAGCCGCAGCGGGCGGTGGACAGTCAGCGAGTGGCTGGTGGCGCTCTGCTCGCGATCGGGCGCGACCACTGTGACCCGCCCCAGCCGCGCTGCGACGCGGGTGAGTAACGCGAGACCGGGCGCGAGGTAACCGTCGTCATTGGTGCAGAGGATCTGCTTGGTCAGCGGGTCTCTCCTTAGGGCGTTCGCTCAAGGCGCAATTCGTTACCCGACGGCCTCGGCAATCTACGGAAGTGGCGGCGGATTGTTCACTCGGCAGGCGGTTCCTCGAGTGTCTCGACCAGCCGCCTGAGCCCCTCCTGCAGTCGGCGCAGGGCCTTGCGATCCAGCGCTTGGCCGGCGCTCTCCTCCAGGTCCCCCTCCTCGCGAAGCTTCTCCAGCTTACGCCGCGCCCCGTCGATCGTGTACTTCTCCTCGTAGAGCAGCTGCTTCACGAGCTCGATGACCTTGATCTCGCGCGCGCGATACACCCGATTGCCGGCGCGATTCTTGGTGGGGCTGATCTCCTTGAACTGGGTCTCCCAGTAGCGCAGCACGTGCGGCTTGAGACCCGCGATCTCGCACACCTCGCCGATCGAATAGTACTCGCGGCGTGCGACGCGTTCAGGCGGCATCGGTACCTCCCCAGTATTCAGGCTTCGGGGCCCTCAACATCAGGTCCGCAGTCGCGCGCTCCGGAGGCTTACCCTCGAAGAGGATGTGGTGGACCTCTTCGACGATGGGCATCTCGACGCCCTGTCGTTGCGCGAGCTGTCGTGCGGCCTTGGTGGTCCGCACGCCCTCGGCGACCATCTTCATGCCGGCGAG
>CAYFXF010000115.1:0-3864 GCA_964347085.1 uncultured Gemmatimonadota bacterium
TGCAATCTACAATCCGCAATCCGCAATCCGCAATTTTTCCTCATAGACTCGCTATGTCTTTTGCGTGTCGGACCAGGTTGATGAACTCAGATCGATACCCTTGTTCGTCATCGTCCATAGCAGATCGAGCCAATTGAATCACATCTTCATAGTTTGCCCGTCCTTTATTCGGTGAGTCGCGCAATAGCATGCCGAAGGCTGCAACAGCTGAAGCAAATCTGAAGTCATTCGACGCATGCTCAAACGCACTGTCGCCATTCTTTACCACGACAGCCATGAGTTTGCTGCTGTCACCGTCTGGCTCCTTGTAACGGAGTTTTATCGTTAGAAGTTCACCTGCTGTCGTGGCGATTGCTGAGGTTTTCTGATATTTGAGCGGATCTACACCGGGCAACTCCAGTTCCTGTCCAGCTGGTACGATCTCATACAGTGCCGTAACCGTGTGCCCAGCTCCGATCTCGCCGGCGTCTTTTTTGTCATTGTTGAAATCCTCGGAGCGGAGCAATCGATTCTCATACCCGATTAATCGGTATGCACTGACCTCCGTGGGGTTGAACTCAACCTGTATTTTGACATCTTTAGCAATTGTCACCAGGGTTCCGGCTATTTGCTCCACCAGGACCTTGCGTGCTTCCCTTAGGGTATCGATGTAGCCATAATTTCCATTTCCTTTGTCTGCCAGGTGTTCCATGGTCGAGTCTTTCAGGTTCCCGGTTCCAAAGCCCAGGACCGTGAGAAATATCCCCGTTTTGGCTTTGTCCTCAATGAGACGAACGAGCTCCCCTTGATTGGTAATACCCACGTTGAAGTCGCCATCCGTGGCAAGGATAACGCGGTTCGTTCCACCCTTTATGAAGTTCATTTCTGCTGTCTGATAGGCAAGTTGTATCCCCTGGCTGCCGTGTGTACTTCCACCGGCTCGAAGACGCTCGAGAGCACGAAGAATTCGTTTCTTGTTGTTGTCGGTACTGATGGTGGATGGAAGGACCAGGCCTGCGGCTCCTGCATATACCACGATCGCCACCCGGTCATCGTCACCCAGTTGGCGAACAAGAAGTTTCATGGCGCGCTTCAGTAAAGGCAGTTTATCTGGACTGCTCATCGACCCGGAAACATCGAGTAGAAAGACCAGGTTGCTTGGCGGACGTTTTCCTTCCGCAAGTTCTTTTCCCTTGAGAGCCACGGAGAGTAACTGATGATTCTAGTCGTAGGCTTCGGTATTGAACGCTGTATAAGTCGGACGAAATTCTACCTCATGCTGAATGGGATTATTATAGACTACATTTTGACCTCCGCTGCTCCGGTACGCCGCAAATTGCGGAATAGCGATAGCTGCTATAATAGCTAGCATACCTAAAAGAAGTAAGGTGTTTAGAATGAATTTGGTGTTGCTTTTCATTAGTTGCCTCCTTTCGATTTGATAATAGACTTCGGGCTTGCGCCTCAAAGCGGCGCAAGCCTCGGCTGGATTTTTGTGAGACGGCTGCATCTTTCAACGGGGAACTAAATAGTATTTTCTTGAAAGCAATCTTTTGTCTGATCTGAGGAGCGATGATTGAAGTAGGCGGGTTAGAGCAGTTGCGGTGTTGAATACCTCCTCAATAGTTGTTAGTTCAGCGTTCCTACTTTTGAGCCGATGCTTTCGCCAGGGGCATAGAGCAACCTGTGTGCCAAATGTGCAGAAGCGCAGCCCAATCTGGCTTGTTTGCCTCAACCAAGCGAAACGGCGAGAGTTCTTGCGAAGAGAACCGGACCGGCGGGCAAGCGAAAACTCTTTATTTCATTGACGAAACACGGCAATCTTGACAGCTTTTGACAGGAAGATTTGCGAGCTTTGCGCTCAGGACGCTTCGCGCAGGAAGAGGGAAGAGGGAAGAGGGAAGAGGTGAGCGGGAAGAGGGAAGAGGTAAGCGGTAAGCCGTAAGCGGTTAGCGGTTAGCGGTGAACGGTAAACGCTAAGCAGTTTTTTTGTTTTTGAACCCTATGCTCTATGCTCTATGCCTCATGCCCAGTGTGGGAGCGGCTTTCTAGCCGCGATCCGAACGATCCGAACGATTTGAACGACTTCAACGATTGTAACGTTTTGTTAAATGATATATGAAGATGTGACCCCAACATTCAGCGGGCAGGAGGCAGCCCTTCGACTCCGCTCAGGACAGGCTTGCAGCAGGCAGGGAGCAACCTCATCTTCACAATATCCTGTAGGAGCAAGCTCTGCTTGCGATTTCAACGACTTCAACGGTTTCAACGATTTTAACAGCTTTAACGGAGGTTCCTCCAATGAAACCTAAACTTCGTATCACCCTGGTACTTATAGCCCTCACAAGTCTCATGCTCGGTTGTGCAACTCCCAAAAATGAAGCAGAGCTTGAATTTACAGAATCTCCCCAGGAGACAACCAGGCCAATACTCACCTCACTTGAATCGTTTCCTCTGCAAGATGGCAAGATTGTCTACGTGTTCCAGAAAAGTCCCAAAGAACAAATTCGGGCCTATGTGGGCGATGTAGACGGTAAAACCTACTTTGATCTGAGAGTCTTCAACCAGATGGCTCAGTTTCACTACGTGCCGACGCATGAGGGGTTGACCATTCCAGCTGAGCTGCTCCCGGACTTACAGATAGCAGTGGAAAAACTGCAGCAGTCATTAGGGCAAGGCAAATAGCCTTGGTGAGGGGTAAGAGGGAAGAGGTAAGGGGTGAGGGGTAAGAGGGAAGAGGGAAGAGGTGAGCGGTAAGCGGTTAGCGGTAAACAGTAAGCAGTTTTTTGTTTTTAACTCCATGCCCTATGCTCTATGCCCTATGCCCTATCACAGCAACTTTGCCATTATCTACAGTGACAGCTTAAAAGAGTATGACCTGGGGCATGTTCTCACCCAGGACAGATATCAAAATTTCATCGACCTGTTTCAGGAAAAGTTCGGTGAACACCCGGACTTCGAAGTTGTAGAACCGCCATATGCTACCCACGAAGATCTTAGACTCATCCACACGGGAGAATATATTCAACGCATCGAGCGCTTAGAAGGCAAAGACCCATACGACACTCCTCTGTCCCAAGGACTAGTAAGGGCCGCGAAACTTCTAGCTGGAGCCGGAAAACTTGCGGGCGAGCTGGTTCAGTCAGGATCCTTTAGAAAAGCTTTTGTCATAGGAGGAGGAGTGCAACATGCAAACAGGGAGCGTGAAAAAGGTTTCGGGGTTTTTAGTGATGTGGGAATCTGTGCTGAGAATTTGTTGAGAAATTTCGGTCTGAAGAGAATCTTGGTAATTGACACCGACGCTCATGCGGGTGAAGGGTTATATGAAATCTTCTCAACCGATTCACAGGTGCTTTTTCTATCCATCCATCAAGATCCTCGTACAGTCTATCCCGGAAAAGGTTTTGTTCATGAAATCGGAGAAGGGGAAGGCACAGGCTATTCTGTAAATATTCCATTATCTCCAGGATCGGCGGATAGAACATACGAATATGTGTTGACTGAGCTATTCACTCCCCTTGCCGAAGAATTCCGACCTGAAATGATCCTCATGGTGGATGGTAGCGATCCTCATTTTACCGATCGGATAACTCACATGGGAATGACTCTTGAGGGCATACGAATGGTGGGGAGATTTGTAGGCCGAACAGCGGATGATATCTGTAAAGGCAAGATTGTTGGTTTTGTAGGCTCCGGTTACAGCTCCAATCCGCAGATTGTATCTCTGGGCTGGCTGGCATCGATTGTGGGGGTTACAGGAGTTGAGTTTCCTGTGGAAGAACCAGGGCCTATTCCCGCAGAACTCCAACCAGATCAGGGAATGAAGGAAGCAAAGGAGGTTGTTCGTTTGGTTCAAGCACTACTTTCACCTTACTGGAAATGCTT
>CAYFXF010000116.1:0-3862 GCA_964347085.1 uncultured Gemmatimonadota bacterium
CCCACCGGCTCACGCGCGACGGGGGCAGCACCTTCGAGTTCACACCGGACGGATCGGCGCTGATTTATTCGGCCGGACCACGGGTGTGGCGTCATCCGTTGGATGGCGGTGAGCGGGTTGAGGTACCGATTCGCTTGGAGCTGTCGCGTCCCACACCGCAACCGCTGCTGGTGACGGGCGTGCGGGTACTCGATTTCGCCTCGGGCGCTTTTACGCCTGAGACCTCGCTGTTCATCGAGCGGGGGCGCATTCGCTGGGTCGGGCGGGAAGGCGAACATCGGGTTCCGGCAGGGACGATCGTGGTGAATGGTGGCGGCCGCTTGGCCATCCCCGGCCTCTTCGATATGCAGTACGACGGGTGCTCGTATAGCCTGGCGCATCACGCGGTCCTGGCGTATGGCGTCACGTCGGTTCGCTGTACGGACGACTGGGGAACGGCGCTGGCGGATCGGAGCGATATCAGCGGCGACCCCGTGCCCCGTGCCTTCTTCTCCGGGCCTATCTTGGAAGGGGCCAACAGCTTCGCAGCCAACGCCTACCTCCAGATTCACAATGCGGATGAGGCTCGCGCTCACGTGCAACTTTGGAAGGAGCGCGGCGCACATTTTATCAAGGCCTACTCATCGCTCCCGTGGCCGTTGCACCGCGTGGTGGCGTACGAGGCTCGGCGCCAGGGTCTCCCCGTGGTGGGGCACGGGACGAGCCTCGAAGAGGTCACCAAGAGCGTCATTCTGGGCTACTTCTCACTCGAGCACTTCTGGCTCGACGAGCGTTGGTACGGTGATGTGCTCCAAATGTTTGCCTCTGCCGGCACCCGTTGGGACCCCACGTTGACGGGGATGAATGTCGTTGACGTCCTGCTGAGCGACGAGGCTGACCGGCTCCTCGATGCGAAGCTGCGTGCGTTTGTCGGCGAAGAGCGGTTCCGGGATCTACAGGGCGTGGTGGTGCACGGCCAAAGCCGAGGGTATTCGGCAAGAACACTCTCGAGCATTCGGGCTGCGTATGAACACAGCGTCAAACTCCTAGCTGGGACAGGTGTGCTGACTTTGGACGGGGCGGCCCTGCACTGGGAGCTGGAGCTGTTTGCTGGGGCCGGGCTGCCACCGCTCGAGATAATGCGAATCGCGACGCTGGAGGCTGCGGCCGCGGTCGGTGCGCAGGACGACCTCGGCAGTCTGGAGCCGGGCAAGTTGGGGGACCTGGTGTTGCTCGACGCGGATCCGCTGCTCGACATCAGGAACACGCAATCGATTTGGCGTGTGATCAAGGGTGGGTGGGTGTACGATCCGCAGGAACTGCAGCCGGAGTCCCAGCCCGAAGGACCGGCGATCCTCGAGGCCCGGGCCTCAGTGAAGCTTGTTCCCCTCGGACTCAGCCGCTAGGCAGTCTGGACGCCCTGTCCCCGCCCCCGAGCGCGCGACCGGCGGTCGCGGCTTCGATCTGCTCGGTGAGCCGGTCGAGCAGGTCCCGGAGCTTTCGCCGTCGTAAGCGTACCCGCGAGCAGTAGAGGCTACGAGCGATCAGGTTAGGAGCCGCCGATGATCCCGAGCGGCCAGAAGATCGCGAACGCGGCCGACCCCAGCGCGCCGATGCCGACCCCGAGCCCCACGCCTAAACCGACGCCACCGCCACCGCCGCCCACGAAGCCACCGAATATGCTAGCCGCCAGCTGACCCAGCCGCTCCTCGATGCGGATCCACGTCTGCCCGTCGCGCGAGCTGACGCTGACCTGGAGGGAGCGCAGCTGGTCCTGGCTGGTCGACTGCCAGGTGAGCGTGCGGCCCAACGCGCTCGGCTGGCCGACGCCCTCGGCGGCTGCCTGGATGTCGGGCACCAGCAGCTCGAAATCGGACTCGGGATACTCGCCCAAGATGCGGCGCTCGAAGCGGATCGTGCTCGGCGCGCCCAGCAGATGGTCGAGGCCTTCGGCGCCCAGCCCGACGGCGCCGGCGTCCAACTCGTCGGCCGCGCGACGCAGCTGCCGCGGATCGATGCCCGCCTCGGCCAGGACCTCGGCCAGCTCGGCCAGGGTGAGGCCGCCGCCGACCGTGGCCTCCGACTCCAGGCGCTGCAGCTCGGCGGCGCGCTTCAGGATCAGGCCGACTTCCTTGTCACCGTAGCGCCGGCGACGCGCGTCCGATTCCACGCTCAGACCGTCATCGTCCGTGCGTACTCGGCTCCTACCCGGCCCGCCCGGCAGGCGGCCGACGTCAGGAAGTCGGCGGAGAGCTTCGCCTGGACCGAGAGCGCCTCCGCCAGCGGCGAGTGCGCGCCCTGCTCGACACACTTGAGGATCGCCCCGCGCGCCGTCTCCATCTCGGGGCTCTCGGGCGCCGGCAGGTCGCGAATCTCGAGCGGGACCCCGTCCAGCGCTTCACGCTCCAGCGGCCGCGCGGCGAGGCCGTGGTCGCCACCGCTGGCGACCTTCCAGGCCACGCGTAGCGCCTCCTCCAGCGGAGCGGCGTAGTCGACCAGCCAGCCCACCGCGTCGGCGGCCCGCACCGAGCGGCCCGTCAGCAGCATATGAACCAGCCGCGGCCAGTCGTCGCTCCGGGCCTTGCGCAGCGGCCAGTGACAGCCCTCCATCCCGGGAACCACCGGCAGGGTGACTTCCGGCCAGCCGAGCTGCGCGTCGTCGACCGAGACCAGGTAGTGGCAGTGCACCAAAAGCTCGAGCATGCCGCCCAAGCAGCGCTTCCCGTACACGAAGCCGACCGAGACCGCGAACTCGTCGTTCAGCCGGCGCGCCGTGCTCGGCCAGCCGCTGGTGATGCTGAACCCGTCCTCAAAGTTCTCCAGCGCCGGGAAGAAGTCGCTCGTGTCGGCGCCCACCATCTGGGTGGAGAGGTGGAAGTCGCCGGTGACGATCACCCGGTCGATCCCCTCCGCCACCAGCCAGTCGATGGCCCGGTTCAGCTCGCGGTCGACATCCCAGTTGTAGCTCTCGCGGTTGATGGTGATCACACCGACCCCGCCCTGGTGCTCGGCGTTGACGTACAGCTGTCCCCAATCGGGCGAGCCCATCCCGTCGAAGGCATCCGGGAACCAGGCACGCGAGGCGGCTTCGGGGTGCAGGCGGTGATAGGCCTCGACCGTCTCGAGCACGGACTCGGCGCCCAGGTCGCGAACCACAGCCAGGATGCCACGCCGGAATTGGGCGCAGAGCTCGCCGATCGCGTTGATGTGAGCGAAGTGGCCCCGCTCCTCTTTCACCAACAGGCTGGCCATCTGGAACAGTGGCCCGAGGATCCAGGTCCGGAACTCCTCGCCCTGGTCGGCGCTCAGCGCCCAGTCGACCAGCGGCCGGAAGTGGTTGGGCGGATACCAGGTCTGCCCCGTCTCCTTGCGCTCCGCCATATCGCGCGTCGGCGTGAACAGATCGCCGTAGGTCTGGCTCAGATGGTGGAGGCAGGACCAGGTCAGGAAGGTCGCGCCCTTGGTCCCGATCGCGTCGTGCGCCCGGAACGGATTGGGCCCGAGCAGCTTCCGGGTGAACTTGTCGATCTTCCAGAACGGCATGTTGCTGGCCCCATGGTAGCGCGAGCCTGCGAGCGTGATCCCACAGAACAGCACGTCCAGTACGAACGACCAGCGATCCGCGACCGGGATCGGGATCAGCCCCAGCGCCCAGAAGAGCTGGGTGATCGGCGAGGGTTCCGGTTCCACGACCTCCCAGATCTTGTTGATCTCGTGGGGGAAGGCGGGGTGCGCGATGCCGACCCCGAGCTCGGAGCTCGGGAAGCCGGAAGTGACCGAACGGATCTCGATCCCGGGGAAGGCGTCCCGGAAGATCTTATAGTGGGCCCGCTTGATCTCGAGGATCTCGGGGATCGCCTCCAGCAGGAAGCGCGGCCGGAAC
>CAYFXF010000117.1:0-1619 GCA_964347085.1 uncultured Gemmatimonadota bacterium
CTGAATGCCTTTACTGACAACGATCTTCTCCATTCTCGCCAGTGCCGCATCCGCTAACATCGCGATTAGCGCTACCGGAACAGCCCCTGCCATCATGATTCCCATATCCATCAGGGCAATGCCGGTGAAAATCCAAAAACCAAGACCGCCTCCACCGATAAGAAAGGCCAGAGGGGCAGTTCCAACGATGATCGCTGTGGATGTCCGGATGCCCCCCATGATAACGGGAAGGGCATTGGGAACTTCAATTCTGAACAGTATCTGCTTTGGGCTCATACCCATACCGGTTGCCGCCTCAATCACATCCTTGTCTACGGCCTGGATGCCGGCATACGTATTTCTAACAATGGGAGCTACGGCATGAAAAAAGAGGGCAATCAGTGCCGGCACCACACCGATTCCGGAAAGACCGAGCAGGGGCAAGAAACCGTAGGCCAGGGCGATGACCCCGAGTGAAGGAACACTTTGCCAGACATTCACAATCCCCATAATGGCCGGACTCAAACGATCAAACCCTTTCCTGGTCATGAGGGTACCCAACCCCACACCGACAGTTACAGCTGCTGCCATACTTACAATAACCAGGAGAATGTGCTCCAGAGTCAGCCTAAAGAATTCGGCTAAGTTTTTGATTGTATATGCCCAGGCACCGTAAAACTTGTAAAGCCAGGCGACAACAATGATCGTTATCAACGCGGGAATGAGTTTCTTTAGGATTGGAGAGAATGTCCTGGCTTCCATGCTACTATCTCCTTAAAATCTCTCGAATATTTTCTGTGTCCAAAATCCCGAGGACCTTTTTGTTATCATCCACCACTATGAGATATCCCAGATCATGGGTGAATATTTCGGAGAGGCCGTCCTTGAGGCTGGATGAGGCTGGCATAAAGGAGTCTGTGGACCGAGTTACCTTGCTTAACTCATCAACATCCTTTTGCAGTGCCTCGTGGTTCACATAACCTAGCAGCCGTTTTTCCTCATCCACCACGATAAGATGATCCACATTAAGCTCCGTGAGCATTGCTTCATTGCAGCCTTTAGTTTCAGCAGGTTAAGGCGTTTCAGGGTTCGATCGCCCCCGAGGAAGTCTCTGACGAAGTCATTGGCGGGCTCGGTAAGCATCGTCTCAGGGGCGTCAAACTGGACGAGCTTTCCAGCTTTCAGAAGGCATATCTTATCCCCCATCTTGATGGCCTCGTCAATATCGTGGGTGACAAATACAATTGTTTTCTTGACCTTGTCCTGAATTTTCAAAAATTCGTTTTGGAGATGTTCTCTGTTGATGGGATCAATGGCGCCAAAGGGTTCGTCCATTAACATGATAGGCGGGTCAGTAGCCATGGCCCGGGCAACTCCGATGCGCTGTTGTTGACCACCGGAGAGTTCCCTCGGGTAACGATCCATGAATTCCTCTGGCGGAAGGTTGACCAATTCCAGCAAGCTTTCAGCTCTTTCGGTTATCCGGTCTTTATCCCAACCCTTCATCTTGGGGACCACACCGATGTTCTCGGCGATGGTCATGTTTGGAAACAGACCAATATTCTGAATCACATAACCGATATTCCGGCGTAATTCGATGGTGTCGAGACGGTTGATATTCTGGCCGTCAATATAGATTT
>CAYFXF010000117.1:1629-2499 GCA_964347085.1 uncultured Gemmatimonadota bacterium
ACTGGTCATGGGAATCAACCGATTGATCATCTTCATGGCCGTGGTCTTGCCACAGCCGGATGGTCCCACCACCGTGCAAATTTCGCCCTCTGGCAAGTCAAATGAAAGCTCATCCACTGCCTTGATGTGTTCAGCACCCGGATAGATCTTGGTCACATTTTCCAACTTCAGCATAATGTTCATTATTTACTCCTCGCCATTCTGTGGCGCACCTACCTTGCAACCCTAAGACCCGTCGGGGTAATCCAATCTTCAAATTTCTCGAAGACGATGTCTGCCGCAATGGCCAGCAGACCCATGGACACGGCACCCAAGATAACCGAGTCGTTTGTGGCCATTTGCAGTCCTTCGCTGACAAAGAGCCCCAGACCACCGGCGCCGATATAGGCCGCAATTGCCGCAATAGCAATGCTCATAACCACGGCGGTCCGAACGCCTGCCATCATCACCGGAGCAGCAAGGGGAAGTTGTAGTTGCATAAGCAATTGGAAGGGGGTCATCCCCATGCCCCGTCCCGCCTCAATAGTGGCCGGATCGACATTTTTTATGGCAATGTAGGTGTTACGGATTATTGGCAATTGGGAGTACAGCGCCAGGGCGATCACCGCAGGCACTGTCCCAATGCCAATACCGCTGACTGCATCCCATGCATTATCGATGGAAGAAAGAATGGGCATCATAAACCCGAATAGGGCAATACTCGGAATGGTGATCATAATGCTTGACAGGTACAAGACGATGCTCGCAGCACTCGGATGACGGCTGATATAAACACCGATGGGCACCCCGGTAGCGATAGCTATGATCTGGGCAATTGAAACAACCTTGATGATGGTCAACGTATGAATACCGGTCAACCTGAAATTATCA
>CAYFXF010000117.1:2509-3803 GCA_964347085.1 uncultured Gemmatimonadota bacterium
TGACCAAAAATCTTCAACTGTTTTCATAAAGTTGAAAGCAATCGATAAAATCGTTAATGTGAAAATAACCCACGTTATCCAGAAGCCGTATGTTTCTGAAAAATTAAGATTCTCGAGTTTAAGATAAAATAATCTGGTGAGATCCAGTTGATAGATAAATACGGAAAGGCACATGAAAAGAATAAGAAGACAATAACTTACAAAGCCAAGACGACCCCGACGAAAGGCACTGCGAAAATAAAAGAATATGCCAAGGAGAAGGACGAGAGTAAGAATGAGACCAAAGAGCGTGCCCGTTGTCTCAAAAAGGAAGGGGATAATCGCAACACACACAATGATGAACAGAAATAGTGGCAGGAACACCGACTTTTGCATACTTCGCCGAAAGTATGTCAGAAAATAGATCAGGACCGCAAAGATAGGTACAATTAAAACCATCCGCAAGATATTATAACTTTGCAGAAAATCAACTTCGAGATCACTTATATTGAGTAACATCTGATAGGCGGAAACGGGGTTGTCCTGATAGAGAATACTGCCGGGAAACCACAGTTGAAAAAAGGCTATGAAAACTAGAAGAACAGCGAAAAGAAAAATCTTGTCAGACCATTGCCAGCTAAAGATGGTCTTATGGATTACCGAGACAACAGGATTTGCGCAATGGTCACAAAATTTACTATCTTCCGGAATTTCTTTTTTACAACTCGGGCATATTGCTATTTCCATTATCTAACCTTTGGTAAACTTTAGATAGTAAATTAATTTAATTAGTCTCTTATTTTTTCGTCTATAGACTATTTTGACAATTGTTTTTTCATGAGATACACTTAAATTTATCTCAGAGTTATTTTAACAACAGGTTGAATTGCAGTTTGTTAGATGCTGAACAACCGGCAGAACTTCAATGGGATTCAGATGGACAAGAAGTACTCTGCAGATCACTTCTTTACATTATAATTAGTCCATTGCCCTGTCTTGTGTCAAGGGATGAGACCTACACAAGCGATTTTAAATCGTAAACACCCTTGTCGCTTTGCCAGATAACTGAAAGGGATTCCCTGTTTCTCTACTGGTGAGATATTAGGTGAGTTATTTTTTGAAGGACTGGCCCCTGATGCAGCCATTGATGAGTGGTTTAATCCCATCCATCTTGTCTAGATTCCATACCATTTTGGCAATCTCTTGCGCTCTGTGAGTACTAAATACAGGTCCGACTAGCCCGATAAACTTCTTTTCCAAGTCAGCATCCGTGGGCAGATCGTCCGGAGGTTCCCAAATTGGCTCCACCCGGCCA
>CAYFXF010000118.1:0-3714 GCA_964347085.1 uncultured Gemmatimonadota bacterium
ATGTGGTCTTTTTCATGGGCACGAGAAGGCCAGACCACCGCACGATGGTCCCTTTCCTGCGGTTGATGGTGATCCCCGAGCGGCCAAACGCCAATACCGCCCCGACCGCTGCGAAAATAGAGCCGAAGATTGGCGTGACAACCCAGGGTAGCTCTCCGCCCTGTGAGAGGTGCCCCCAAAAGCTAGAGCCAATGACATAGAGCCCGCCCAGAAAGAAAGGCAGACCTGGGATCATGAGGGACCCACCACCTCGCCGCATTTGCAAAATATCAGGGTCGCCCGTCTCAACAAACTTCATGATGTTCTCCTAGTTTTGTTTTTTGAATTATTCAACAGCGAATAAAAATCTCAGGAGAGAAAAACGGTTTCTAATGGTGCCGCCGAGATAATCAGCATGGTCAAAAGAGACAATTGTTTCAGAAGCTGCCAAAGCTAGTTTGTCGATACAGATACGTAGCTTTCGTTCGTTTTCTTGAACTGCTCCGGCTCCTTCGTGGATAAGTTTCAGAAAATCTTCGATTGTAATTTTCAGTTCTTCAGGTGACATTGAAATAGCACTGGCTTATAACGGCCGAGCTTAGCGGCCCTGAGCGAGCGGAGCGAGTCGAAGGAGTCAGACTGCAGCGATTGGTTAGGTATAACTACTTTATGTAATACCCAGAAACTCGCCATACACCATCAGTGTCTAACATTGGTGTCACGGTCTCAATACTGGCAGCTTTGCGCTCGAAGGATGTTCGGTACTGTATTACCACATATTCTCCGTCTGGTGCCCCGGGTAGCGTCTTAGTATAGTTCTGTGATGCGAGAGTTCTAGATAGGACTTTCCCGAGAGGCCTCCTGAAAGCTGTCATTGACTGCGTCCACTGATCTTCTGATACAGCTCTCCTAAAATATGCCGCCGCACCTTGCCAACTCGCACCATACTCGCCTCCGTCTACTAGTGCGAGCCAATTTTCAGCGGCGGTGAGTGCGGCCTCTTTTTTAGTCTGATCAGCAAAAACAGACTGGCAAGACAAAAAAAGGAAAGCTAAACAGACTGCATAAGTACCGTCTTTTGGTTTAGTTTATCGAGCATTTTCTCCTCACATTTATAAGTGGATCACCTACACCTAACGGCCGAGCTCAGCCGCCCTGAGCCTTGTCGAAGGGGTCCGGCTGCAGCGATTTGTTAAAAGGCAATTCAGCTAAAATTTCCAAAACGAGTATAAGGGTATCAACGAAAGAGGATTCAACTACCTTGGCGTCAAAAGACCACGCTTTGTTTTTGTTTGTAACGACGCCGCTAATCGTTACTTGCTCGAGATCTTTTGATTCCTTGTAGCAGACCATGGAATAGAGAGAAGGTGTATTCTTTCCCAAATACCCCACACGTCTTTTCGCGATGATTTGCGAATTGGGATAAACACCAGGTATCGATGTCATAGCCTGATCATAAAAGGCATGTGGGAGAATCCGGGAAGGCAGGATTTCCTTAATATGGAGCTCATGCCCGCTCTCCAAGAGCACTCTCTTAGCACTGTTCTCCGATGCTCCTAGAGAAGTAACAAGAAAAATTAGACTGAGGATGAATAGCGGTCTCATTTGCCTTTTAACGGCCGAGCTCAAGGGCCCTGAGCGAGCGGAGCGAGTCGAAGGAGTCAGACTGCAGCGAGTGGTTAGGCATCCTTCAGCCCTCCTATACGAATAAGAGTGTAACCAAACCAGACCAACCACATTAATATACACAGTGCTGCAACTCTTTGTCCTATACCCACAGGTACAATATGTTGACTTAATGCGACGAATGTAGCTGTGCAGGCCCCTAAGGTCCAGGAAATGAGTCTATGAGTAGGACTATTAAAAGCAGACACCTCACGTGGCAGTAAATACATGACCAACACAATAAAAACAAAAGCAATGGCCACCAAAACGATATGAAGCACAGTAGCGCTACCCAAACGAAACACTCCTGCCCCTGCGAGACTGATTGCTGCGATAACTAGAAATAACCGAATGATAGTAGGTGATTTGCGTTGATGTAGTCCGACTTGAGCTGTAAATAGTGAAAGTCCAAAACTTGAAAATGCTAAAAGCATAAGAGAACCATGCCGCCCGAGCGCAAGCTCGCTCATTAGCTGATTCACAGGATCGTAGTCTGGCTGAACTATATGGAGGTAAATTACGATTAATATGAACCCTATCGCACCGCCAATTACAATCCAACCTGTGTTCTTGCTTTTATCTTCCATTCGTGAATCTGGTTTGTAGAATGCCTAACGGCCGAGCTCAGCTGCCCTGAGCCTTGTCGAAGAGCCTGTCCTGAGCGAGCGGAGCGAGTCGAAGGAGTCCGACTGCAGCGAGTGGTTAGCCCGCATCGGGGCGAATGACCGCATCTGCTTCAATCTCAACAAGCCAATCGGGGTCAATAAACCGGGATACTTGGACGATCGTGCTGGCAGGGCGGACGTCACGAAAGAATTCACCATGTACCTCGGCTACTTTCTCCCAGTCATCAATGTTCGTCAGGAGTATTCTGGTTCGAACCACATCCGATAAAGATGAGCCTGCATCTTCTAGCGCAGCCTGGATGATCTCGAAACACCTTCGCGCTTGAGCCGACGGGTTGCCTATGCTCACAGTCTGTCGATCAGGACCGATTGGCGCCGTTCCTGAGACAGAGATGAAGTTGCCGACTCGGACAGCTCGAGAGAATCCGATACTTGGCTCGTAAGGGCTTCCGCTGGAAACTAGTTTTCTAGTCATCTTGTCCTCATCTAAAACGCTCATGAACGTGGCCTAGCGGCCGAGCTAAGTTGCGGGCGAAACAGTGAAACTGGGAACCCGCCCGAAGGGTGGGACTGAGCGTAGCGTAGCGAGCGCGAACTAGCTGTTATCCAGGTCAGCTGCATTGATTTGTTAGGCGGCGGCCAGCTTACAGCCGAGCCAGATAACCGGGCCCACCCAGAGCTCTGACTGCCGCCTCGATTTCAGAGGCCCGCTTCCTAACGTACTCAGAAGGACGGAGCGGTGACATTCGTTTCGGGCTAGGCAGTACTGCGGCCAGAAGCGCTGCCTCTCGGGAAGTGATTCGGCTCGGGGGCTTGCCAAAGAACAATCGACTCGCTGCATCAACCCCGTAGACTTCTGGGCCAAACTCCACAACGTTGAGATAGACCTCTAGAATTCTGCGTTTCGGCCACGTGAACTCGATCAGGACGGTGAAATAGGCTTCGAGAGCCTTACGAAGGAGACTCCGGCCAGGCCAAAGGTATAGGTTCTTAGCAAGCTGCTGGGAGATCGTGCTGGCCCCGCGTCGGTGTCGGCGATCTTCCTGGAGCGCCTCAGAGAGTGACTGGAAGTCGAATCCGTGGTGGTGTGGAAACTTCTGGTCCTCGGCCGCGACGACGGCGATTGGAAGAGCGGGCGAGATCTCGGCCAAGGGAACCCACCTCTGGTGGATAGGGCCTTTATGATGGAACCGATCCTGAAGGATGAACGCAGTGGTGGGTGGTGCAAGCCAACGCCAAGGAAGTGTCAGCGCTATGCTGAAAAGCATTACGATCCCAAGCGCCGTTGTGACGTGCCGCCGAAACCGCCGCCCTCCAACTCTGTTATGACGTTTCACCATGACTCTTAATTGTCCTGGGTGATTCGGTGTCTGCCCGCAGCCTACCGGTCGAGCTCACCTGCAGGCGAAACAGCGAAGCTGGGAACCCACCCGAAGGGTGGGAC
>CAYFXF010000119.1:0-3684 GCA_964347085.1 uncultured Gemmatimonadota bacterium
AGGGCCACCCGATCGGCGCCACCGGCGTGTCGATGACCTACGAGATCGCCAAGCAGCTGCGCGGCGAGGCGGGGGATCGCCAGGTCCCCGACGCCGACGTCGGGCTGACGCACAACGTGGGCGGGATCGGCCAGTACTGCTTCGTCCAGGTAATGAAGAGGGAGTAGCCATGTTCAAGTGGTTCGGCAAGGTCAACTACACGCCCTACACGAAGGTCGACGGCTTCGCCCAGCATCTGCGGGACGGCCGCCTGATGGCATCTCGCTGTAAGGACTGTGGCGCCGTCTCCTTCCCGCCGCGCGCCGACTGCGAAGCGTGCATGAGCGGTGACTTCGAGTTCATGGAGGTGAGCGGGAAGGGGAGGCTGCACACGTTCACGAGAATCGTGGCGGCGCCCACCGGCTTCGAGGATGTCGCGCCCTACGTCGTCGGAATCGTCGATCTAGAGGAAGGCGGCAAGGCGCTGGCCTGGTTCGGCGAGAGTTTCGAGGAAGAAGACATCGAGATCGGCATGGAGCTACAGATCGTACCGCGTATCTTCGAAGAGCTGGAGGAAATCAAGGTCTACTACAGCCTGGAACGACCGGGCACGACCTGGACCAAGGTGGGTCCGGGCTCGTGATCGCGGGCCGCGACGCACCCCTGTGACGGAGTCAGCGACTATGGCTTTGAAATCAACTTACGAAGACGGGATCGGCAGGCTCGTGCTCGACCATCCTCCGCTCAACATCCTGACGCGCGAGCTGATGCGGGAACTACGGGTGAAGCTGGGCGGGCTGGCGGGGGAAGAGACGCTGCGCGCGCTCGTCCTGGGGGCGGAAGGGAAGCAGTTCTCCGCCGGCGCCGACGTAGGCGAGCATCTGCCGCCCGAATACAAAGAGCTGATCCCCGAGTTCATCGAGACGGTGAAGGCGCTGCACGGCTTTCCGCTGCCGGTGATCGCCGCGGTACGCGGGCGTTGCCTGGGGGGTGGCTTCGAGCTCGTCCAGGCCGCCGATATCGTGATCGCCGGGGCCGGAGCGGTGTTCGGCCAACCGGAGATCGCGCTGGCGGTCTCGCCGCCCGCCGCCTGCGCACTCCTGCCGGAGCTCTGCCCCCCGGGTCTTGCCGCGGATCTCGTGCTGAGCGGCGACACGATCAGCGCCGAGGAGGCGATGAGCGCCGGCCTGGTGCGGCGCGTGGTGCCGGACGAAGGGGTGGACGAGGCGGCACTCGAGCTCGCCGGCCGCATCGCGCGGCACAGCGCGGCGGCGTTGCGCGAGACCAAACGCGCGCTACGTGCCGGGACCGCCAGCCGTTTGAGCGAGGCGTTAGACGGGGCGGCCAGGATCTACATCGAGGACCTGATGGCCACGCAAGATGCGACCGAGGGCTTGGAGGCGTTTCTGGAGAAGCGCCCGCCGGTCTGGAGCCACGGTTGAGTCGATCCCTTCTGGCCTCGGAAGGAGAAGCCGGGATGTTCGAGCTATTTCGGGACTGGGAGAAGAACCGCCACGAGTACGCCAAGGCGTGGAAAGAGCGCACAGGCGGCAAGGTGCTGGGGTACTTCTGTACCTACGTCCCCGAGGAGATCCTTCACGCCTCGGGCGTGCTCCCCGTGCGCATCCTCGGCAGCCATGAGCCGCAGGATGTCACCGAGCCTCACATCTTCGGCATGTTCTGCCCGTTCTGCCGTGACTGTCTCGCACAGGGCCTCAAAGGGCGGTACGACTATCTCGATGGAATCATGATCGCCCAGTCCTGCCTGCACATTCGCCAGGCGTTCACCTCGTGGCAGAAGCACAAGCCGACCGACTTCAGCTATTACCTCTGTATGCCTCACCACGTCCAGAGCCCGCGTGCATTGCCCTACCTGACCGAGGAGTTGGTCCAGTTCAAGGCCGCGGTCGAAGACTGGACTGGAAAGACGATCAGCGACGACGACCTCGATGAAGCGATCGAGCTGTACAACGAGAACCGACGCCTCTTGCACGCCGTCTACGAGTTGCGGAAGTCGGCCGATCCGCCGCTCACCGGTGAGGAGGCGATGGAGATGGTGATCGCCGCTCAGATGACCGACAAGGCGGAGCACAACCGTGAGTTGAGGAGGCTTCTCGGCGCCCTCTCCGGCCGGCAGAACGGCCGGGATACGGGTGTCCGCCTGATGATCATCGGTAGCGAGGACGATGACACCGAGTTCATGCGCATGGTGGAGTCGTGTGGGGCGACGTTCGTCGTCGACGAACATTGTACCGGGACGCGCTATTTCTGGAACGAGGTGGAGCCGCGGGAGAACCGTCTGGAGGCGATCGCCGCGCGTTATATCGATCGCGTTCCATGCCCGACCAAAGACTGGGTCGAGCGCAAGAGGATCGGGCACATCCTCGAGCTTGCCAGAGAGTGGAACGTCGCTGGGGCCGTCGTGATGCAGCAGAAGTTCTGCGACCCGCATGAGCTCGACACGCCCGCCATACGCAAGGCGCTCGAGCAGAACGGCATCAAGACGCTGTTTCTCGAGTTCGATATCACCGTGCCCGTCGGACAGTTCAAGGTAAGGGTAGAGGCGTTTCTCGAGATGCTCGGCGAGGAAGACCTCTTCGACTAGCGGGACGGGGAGAATGGCGACCAAGCAGACGTACGAGACCCGGCCGCTCCAGTGCTGGGGCAAGGCGAAAGAGATACGGGCGCGGTACTACCAGGACTACGCGCAGGCGCACGAGCGGGGAGGCCTCAGGTGGGCCGGCGGCGCCTGGACTTTCGGCGCCATTCCCTGCGGCCTCGGCGATGATGTCCACAGCCTGACCAGCGAGCCGTACGCGGCATCGATCGCTGCCGACAGGGACTTCTCGATCAAGTGCCTGGAGGCGGCCGAGCGGGCGGGCTACGCGCGCGACCTGTGCTCCTATATGCGCAACTACTGGGGTTCCGTGATTCTCGACGAATACCTCTGGGGTGGTGCGTTTCCGAAGCCCGACTTCATCTGGCAAGACCACATCTGCTGCAGTCACGCGAAGTGGTATCAAGTAGTGTGCGATCACGAGCCGGGCATCCCGCACTTCTGCATCGATGTGGCGGTCGGGCCGGCCGGTGAGATCAACGAGAACAAGCTGGACTACATCGTCGGCCAGATGCAGGACGGCATTGAGTGGCTGGAAGAGATCACCGGGCGGGAGTACGACGATGGGAAGCTGATCGACGCGGTCCACAACGAGTGCAGGTCGACGTCGCTCTGGGCCGAGGTGTGCGAGCTGAACAAGGCGATTCCGGCGCCGCTCGAGGAGAAGACGATGTTCTCCCTTTATGTCCTCGGCACGCTCATGAAGCACAGCAAGGTCGTGGCCAACTTCTACGAGGAGCTGCGTGACGAGGTCAGGGACAGGGTGGAGAATCGGGTTGCGGCAATACCCAACGAACGTTGCCGGCTGATGTCCGACACGCAGCCGCCCTGGGGCTTTCTGAGCCTCTTTCGCTACCTGGAGGGTTTCGGTGCGATCTCGGTGGGATCGCTTTACACGTTCGGCCTGATCGGCATGTGGGAGGACAAGCCGGACGGCAGCTGGGGGCCACGCACGACCCCGCAGCAGCAGGGGATCGAGATCAAGGACCGCGACCAGGCCCTGCGCATCCTCGCCGAATGGAATCTCAACAAGCCCGAATGGCAGCACTTCTACTCGCCGCACCTCAAGACAGACATGATGGTGCGCA
>CAYFXF010000120.1:0-3635 GCA_964347085.1 uncultured Gemmatimonadota bacterium
CGCCGCCTCGCGTTCGGATCGGGGCAGATGCTCGCCCTTTTTCGCGGCATTTCGCCGGACTTGCGGACGGCGCAAGCGGCAGAATTATATCACCTCGTCGTCTCCATTGGAAAGGGCTCATGATCCGCGCCGAACCCTTCCCGCCGTCGGTCCTCATGTCCTCCCGCCGCAACCCGGGGTTCAATAGCCAGCGCCAGGAGCCACGCCGCGTCTGAGCCCATGTCGACTCCCGGACTCGATGAGAAACGCGAGGCGACTTTGGGTTACGGCAAATCTGGATTGCGTCTCAGCCGCTCTCGATTGGACTCCCGAACTTCCAGTCCGGCGCTCCGACCTCTGACTAGTGCCAGAGGCTCGCGACCGCGTCCGGGGAGGGGCTGCCTACTCCGGTAATCCGGCTTCTTGGGTGTACTGGAAGTAGCCCGCGTTGCTTTGCAGAAGCTCCAGGTGGTCCGTGCACCAGTGCTTGCGCGGGTCATATCCCTGGTGGGCCATGAAGCAGAGGCCGTCGGGGCAGCCGTGATGATGGAGTCCGAGCACGTGCCCGATCTCATGAGTAAGGACATATGCGTCCCGCTCCGGCTTCCCTGGATGATGCCTGACCACTACGTGTGGTCCGCGTGATCTGGCCACGCCGTCAGCCTTGCCCCCGCGTGCCCCTGCGGTCAGGCCAACGATGATATCCACGCCATCGGGTCGCTGAGTGACCGTCAGCTCCTCGAGAAGCGGATGGATGGAGTCGACATCGTCGGCGAAGGCCCAGGTTGTCAAGCCGGAGAAGCGGAGGCCAATCTGGGTCGGCAGGAAGTGGCTGGCAGACAGTTCCACTACACGGCGGGCCTGGCGTTCTGCGTCCGGGCCAAACATCTGCCGCCACCCCTCGTCGGCGGCGACCATGAGAGTGATGATGTAGGGCCCGGGGTGGGCTTCTCGCCACCAGATCGGCACCAGCGCCTCACCGGCGCGGGCGCGGCTAGGCAGACTCGGAACGAAGGCACCTCCAACGATGAGGAGGAGCAGCATAGGGGCGATCTTGCTCCGCAGTCTCGGCATGGCGATACTTCACGGTCAGGGCCGCTATCACACACCGATAGGCCATTCAGTCACAAGGTACCCCGTTCCCCGGGGCCGCACATCCCAGAAACAGGGGATGAGGCAGACAAAGAGACGCCACTTCTGGTAGTGCCTTCATGTGACAGGTCTGGACGTTCTAAACCGATGCGCCGTCGCTACCGCCCACGAGGCCCAGCCTCACCGCATAACTGACCAGCTGGGCCCGGTTGTGCAGCCCCAACTTGTTCATGATATGGATGCGGTGGGTCTGGATCGTGTGGGCACTGAGGTCGAGCCGTTCGGCGATCTCCTGATTGGTGGACCCCTCGCCGATGAGCTGGAGGACCTCCCGCTCCCTCGCCGTCAGCGCCTCGTAGCTGGACCTCTCTTCGCCGCTGCGGACCCGACGCAGGTACTCCTCCACCAGCCTCGCGGCCAGGGACGGGTAGAGGAACGTCCCACCGCGATGGACCGACTCGATGGCCTTCACGAGATCGCTGGAGGCGGCCTCCTTAAGGACGTAGCCGGAGGCGCCGGCTTCCAGGGCACGGAAGAAGTACTCGTCGGTCCCGTGCATGGTTAGGATGAGCACACGGCTTTCGGAGTTTTCCCCCCGGATTAGCCCCGTCGCCTCCAGGCCGCTCATCCCCGGCATGCCGATGTCCATGAGGACGATGTCCGGGCGGAGAGAGCGGGCCAGCCCCACCGCCTCCTCGCCGGTGGCAGCCTCACCCACCACCTCGAATTCTCCCCGGGTCTCCAAGAGCAGACGTACCCCCTCCCGGAACACGGCGTGGTCGTCCGCCACCAACACCCGTATCTTCCTATCGCTGGTCATTGTGTCCCTCCAGGGGGATCTGTGCCGCCACGCGGGTGCCGCGACCCGGCCGCGACTCGATGGTGGCGCGCCCGCCGAGGAGGGCGGCGCGCTCCCTCATCCCCAGCAGGCCCAGCCCTTGGCTCTTGTCCTTGCTCTCCGCTACCTCTTTGATATCGAACCCTTGGCCATCGTCCTCCACCACGACCGATACCGAGGCCTTGGTGAATTCCAGGCGGACGTGGGCGTTGCTGGCCTCGGCGTGCTTGGTCACGTTGTTGATCGCCTCTTGGACGAGCCGGAACAGGGCCGTCTCCACGGCGGCGGGCAGCCGCCGCTGGCTGCCGTCCACCTTCAAGCTTACCCTGACGCCCCCCTGCTCCAGACGTGTCTTGGCGTACCATTGCACCGCTGCCACCAGCCCCAGGTCGTCCAGGGCGGAGGGACGCAGATCCAGAATCATCTGTCGCATCTCGGTCAAGGCCCGCGTGGCGTCCGTCTTGGCCCGGCTCAGGATGGCCCGGGCCCGCTTGGCCGTGGCGGGCAGGATCTCCTCCGCCGCCCCGATCTCCACCAGGAGCGTAGCCAGCACCTGCGCCGACTCGTCGTGCAACTCCCGCGCGATGCGCTTTCGTTCCTCCTCCTGGGCGGAGATGGCTCGATTCAGCAACTGGGTGCGGACCTCCTCCTTCTCCCGCAGCTCCCCGTGGAGGAGGGCGTTCTCCACCGCCACGCCCACCGTGTTGCCGATGGCCGTCAGCAGCTCCATGTCTGCCGAGTCGAACTGATGGGCTCGCCGCGAGGCCACCAGGATGACGCCCAGCGATCTGTCCTTGGCCCGCAGGGGCACGGCGGCCATCGACCCAAAGCCCCGAGCGCGGCAACCGGCCGGCAGCGAGCCACGGTCGCGGGCGAGATCGTCGATGAGGATCGCCTCGCCCCTGAGCATGGCTTTGGCGCACTGACAGTGCTCGTCCGCTCGGTCGAGACAGGGCTGGCTGGTGCCTGAACCCAGCCCTCGTTGAACGCCAGCGGACCCGGCTGTGCCGTGATCCTCTGCCAGAACAACGCTGCCTGCGTCCGCTTCCATGATCTTGAGCACCTCGTCCAGGGAGGTTGACATGATGGTATCGATGTCCAGAGAGCGGCTGACCGATGAGGCAATGCTGTTGAGCGATGCCAGTTCCTTGTTGCGCTGTTCCAGCTCCCGGGTCCGCTGGCGTACGCGCTCCTCCAGCTCCTTCTCCCAGCGTTCCTGTTGCTCCCGCGACTCCTTGAGTCGTACCCTCATGGCGTCGAAGCTGCGGGCCAGTGTCCCTACCTCATCATCCCTGGCAATGACGATGGGATCGTCCAGGAAGCCTCCCGCGATCCTGCGGGAGGCGTCCGTGAGTGCGCCTATGGGTTTCACTACGCCGCGGGCGTGAAACCAGGCCGCCGCCGAGGCCACTATGACCGCGCCGACGCCAAAGATGAGCGCCGTCCGCTGCAGGTCACGGGGGACGGCCAGGGCCGCGTCCTGGCGCTGTTCCACCACCACTCCGCCGGGAAGGGAGGACAGGGGATAGTAGGCGACGACGTGATCTTCGTGGATCTTCGTTCCCGACCGCTGATCGGCGATGAGGTCCTGCAAAATGGCCGCGTGCTGCTCACTCTCCACTACCTCGCCGCCGTCGGCGCGGGCAATTATGAAGCCACGGGCGTCCACGATCTCCGCTTCCGCGTCGGCGGAATCCTCCTGCTCTGGCAGCGGGACGAGCGGCAC
>CAYFXF010000121.1:0-3331 GCA_964347085.1 uncultured Gemmatimonadota bacterium
CCGTTACCATTGCGACCAACATGGCGGGTCGCGGCGTCGACATCAAGCTGGGAGGGGAACTGTCGGAGCCTATCCTGAGCAGCGTGAACCGGGTTCTGCGGCGCGTCGGCCACGATGATCCTTTCGATATGACCATGGACGAGCGTCATGCCGCTCTGGTATCCATGGATCCGGAGCAGTACGGGATCTACGAGGCCGCGACCGTGAAGGCAGCACTCGGACATGCCGACCGCGCGCTCGAGCGCTGGCCCGAGAACGCGCGTGCGCTCGCGCTGCGCGGCCACATCCGGGCGCGCTTGTGGGAGCAGAGCAGCGACACGGCGCAGCTGGCGACGCTGCGCACAGGCGCCGAACGCGATCTGCGGCGCGCGGTCGAGACCGAGCCCGAACTCGCCTCGGCCTGGAGCGCGCTCAGCCGGATGCTCCGCAAGTCGGGCGAGTTCGCGGCCGCGAAGTTGGCCGCCGAAAAGGCGTACGAAGCGGACGCCTACCTGGCCGAGGCCGAGCTCGTGCTCTTCAACCTCTGCCACGTCTCGATCGAGCTCAAGCAGTTCGAGGACGCGGCCGAGTGGTGCGAGGAGGGTCAGCGCCGCTTCCCGGAGCACCCGTTCTTCGTCGAGCCGCAGCTCGTGCTGCTCGCCTCGGCGATCGGGCCCGAGCCCGACCTCGCCAAGGCCTACGAGATGTACGAGTTCATGATGGACTCGTACGCGCCGCAGCGGCGCGAGGGCCTACGCCCGGTCTATATGATGTACCTCGCCGCCGTGCACGCACGGGCCGGCCAGCCGGACAGCGCCCGCGCCATCATCCGGCAGGCCCGGAGCCTCCATAGCTCGGCCGATCCGGAGATCTACTACTACGAGGCGAACGCGCGGCTGCGGCTGAACGAGCCGGACGAGGCGCTGCGTCTGTTGCAGACGTACCTGGAGAAGAGCCCGACCAGTCGCGACTACCTGGCCCAGGACTGGTGGTGGGAAGAGCTCCGGGACGACCCGCGCTTCCAGGCGCTGGTTGGCGGGAACTGAACGCCAACCCCTCCACGCCCGTTGATAATCCCTCGTGAATCTCTGTGAAGTGCCCTCCGCCGTCGTTACGGTAGAGGAACTGAGATTGGTTGATGGTATTGGCGACGACGAGATCCGGGTCGCCGTCGTCGTCCATGTCTCCCCAGGCAACGCCACGCGACAAGCCGCCGTCGCGCACGATCTCACCGCTGCCGACGGGCACGAAGATATCGGTTGGCTCACGGTACTCGATGCTGCAGGCCGCGGCGGCCAGTAGCAGCAGGCTCGGCCACGCTCCCACGGCGCAGGACGACCCTTACCCACGCGGGCGCGCCTGGTCACGAATGGGCAAGCGCCGCACGCGGACCCGGGTGGCGTCGAAGATCGCGTTGGTCACGGCGGGCGCGACCGGTGGCACGGCACCCTCGCCCATACCCATGGGCGGCTCACGGCTCTCGATGATCTGTACTTCCACTTCAGGCATCTCATCGAGCCGGAGAACGGGATAGTCGTGGAAATTGCTCTCTTCCACCGCACCGTCCCGGATCGAGATCTCGCCGTAAAGTGCCGCCGACAGACCGAACGCGACCGAGCCCTCGACCTGCGCCTCGACGCCGCTCGGGTTCACGACCTGGCCGATGTCGACCGCTGAGACGACCCGGTGCACCGTCACCTTGCCCACGTCGTCCACCGAGACCTCGGCCACGTGGGCGACGTAGGACGAGTTGGCGTAGCTGGCCGCTATCCCGCGGCCACGACCCGGCGGCAGCGGAGCTCCCCAACCCGCCGCCTCGGCCGCCCGCTCGAGGACCGCACGCAGCCGGCCCGTACTGTAGGTGCGGCTGAAATAGGGGAGCTCGCGGGGCGGCCCGAGCAGGGCGAGATGGAACTCCAGCGCGTCGCGGTCCGCCGCTCGCGCCAGCTCGTCCAGGAAGCTCTGCACGACGAAGACGTTCGCCGAGTCGGCGATCGCACGCCACTGACCGCGGGGCACCAGCGATTCGATCGACGTATAGCTCAGCCGGAAGTTGGGGATGAGTTCGGCCGGGAAGTCGTCCGGGTACAGCTCGCCCGCGCCAGCTGGACGGTCCAGCCGGCCCAGCGCCGTGTAGCGCGACGCGTTGACCAGATGATGCGCCCATGCGCTGAGCCCACTCTCTTCCAGCCCGGCCTGCATGACGTGGTAGCCAGCCGGCCGGTAGGCGCCGTGGCGGATGTCGTCCTCTCGCGTCCACACCACCTGCACCGGTGCGCCGACCGCCCCGGCGAGATGGACCGCTTCGGCGACGTCATCGGCGTAGAAGCGCCGGCCGAATGCGCCGCCCATGCGCTCCAGATGCACTGTGATGGCATCGGCCGGCAACCCCGTGATCCGTCGCGCCACCTCGCGCACGTTCGCGGGGTTCTGGTTCGGCGCCCAGATCTCGCAACCGTCGGCCTCGACGCGCGCGGTGCAGTTGAGCGGCTCCATCTGAGCGTGCGCGAGGTAGGGGACCTTATAGACCGCTCGCAGGTGTCGGGCCGAACGGCCCAGCGCACCGTCGACGTCACCGTCCTCGCGGATGACCCGCTCCGCCGGTCGGGCCGCCGCGGCCTCGCAGAGTCGCCAGAAGGCGTCGCTGCTTTCGGCGCGTCCGGGTCCTTCGTCCCAGATCACCGAAAGGGCCGCCCGGCCCTGGATCGCCGACCAGACCGACTCCGCCAGCACGGCCACTCCGTTGGCCACCCTCGGGTTGTTCGGCGGCAGCGGGCCGATCGCGGCTGCGTCCAGCTCGACCACCTCGCGCACGCCGGGCACCTCCTGTGCGCGGCTCGGGTCGGCTGACGCGACCCTCCCACCGAAGACCGGGCAGCGCTCGATCGCGGCGTACAGCATGCCGGGCACCCGGACGTCCAGACCGAACCCGATGCTCCCGTCGACGATCGCGGGCAGGTCGAGGTTCGGCGTCGCGCGGCCGACGATGCGGAACTCGCGTGGATCCTTGAGCGGGATCTCGTCGGGCAGCGGGATCGACGCCGCGTCGCCGGCGAGCTCGCCGTAGCCGAGCCGCCTGCCGGTCGGGCGGTGGTGGACGCGACCCTCACGCGCGTAGCAGCTCTCTACAGGCACCTGCCAGCGGGCCGCCGCTCCCCGAACCAGCAGCTCGCGCGCTGCCGCGCCCGCCTCGCGGAGCGGCTGCCATGACGTCCGCACGCTGTTGCTGCCGCCCGCGTACTGCGGACCGTATCTCTCGTCTAGATCCGCCTGCACGATGCGGATCCGCTCCCAGTCCGCCTCCAGCTCCTCCGCCACAATCATCGGCAAAGCCGTACGCACGCCCTGACCC
>CAYFXF010000121.1:3341-3624 GCA_964347085.1 uncultured Gemmatimonadota bacterium
GGCCCGGCGCAGCGGCTCCCAGCTCGTGCGGACGCTGGCGCTCCCGCCGGTCCCGTGTGGGCCGTACTTCTCCCGGTCCGCCAGGGCCGGCTTCACGCGCACCTTCGACCAGTCCGCCTCCAGCTCCTCCGCCACGATCATCGGCAACGCGGTCCGGACCCCCTGCCCCATCTCCGGGCGCGGAACCGCGAGCGTGACCGTGCCGTCGGGGTCGATCTGGAGAAACGCGTTGGGCCTGAATTGAGCGGCGGCCGCGTCGCCGGGCGCGGCGGCCTCGAGCCAG
>CAYFXF010000122.1:0-3612 GCA_964347085.1 uncultured Gemmatimonadota bacterium
AGGCGCGGTCGCTGCCCAACACCGAGCCGTCGCCCGGCTCGAAGATCTCGACCGCTGGACCGGCGACGAAGGCACGCTTCTTTTCCGCCTGCCGATCCTCGACGCTGCGCAGGGCCGGGACGCTGACCGTCTCCGGCACGCCGGGCAGGCCGGCAGGGCGCAGCTCGAGCGTCATCGGCGTCGGCGGATGATGGTCGAAGCGCCAGAACAGCCAGGGCTCGCCGCGGCGGTCGCGGTGGACCTGCGGATCGGGAGCCGAGGCGCCGCCCAGTCGCGCAGAGCCCGGCACCAGGCTCCAGGCGCTGGGCAGGTGGAAGATCATCTCCGGCCAGCCGGCGGTCACCGGCTCGATGACCACTTCGACCACACCCGTAGCGGGGATCGCCGTCGGGTGGGGGAGACTGTCGGCGCTGACCAGCGCGGGGGCCACGGCGCTGGCTGGCGCGAGCGGATTGTGGATGGCGGCCAGGAGTTCCGCCGCCTGCGAGCGGCCATCGCCTTCCAGGTACGCGCGTGCCGAGTCGGCGCCGCTGACGGTCCAGGCGCGCAGCACGAGCCGCGAGCGAGGCGCGATGGTCGGCAGCCCGATCGGTTCACCGGCCACCGGCATGAGACCGGAGTCGCTGATCCAGGCGGCCGAGTCGACGCCCGGCTGGAAGCGTAGGCCGAGCCCGCTGAGGGGAATCTCGTAGTCGTTGCTGATCGAAACCTCGTACTCGACCAGCGGGTCGCGCGGCGGCTGGCGCAGGAGCGGCTCACCCTCGGGCGGCCGGCTGGAGAGCGTGTCTCGCGGCACAATCAGTCGAAGCTCCACCCGGCGGTTCCGCCGTAACGACTCGGCGTCGTCGCCGAAAGCGATGGGGCGGCTCGATCCATAGCCCCGTGCCAGGACCCGCGGGCTCTGCAGGCCGAGACGCTGCAGGCGCACGGCGACCCTCTCGGCGCGTGCCTGGGAGAGTTCCCAGTTGTCGCGGTAGGGGCCGCTGCGAATGGGGCGCTTGTCGGCGTGACCTCCGATCTCGAGCCAGCAGTCCGGCCAGCGCTCGAGCGCCCGCGAGACCCGCTCTACGAAGGCGGCGTCGACGGGCGGTCGGGCACTGTTGGGAGGGAAGCCGACGAGCGTGGCCTCTCCGTCCATAGCCTCCTGGCAGAGGATCTCGGGCGCCGCCTGCGGCGAGTCCGCTGGCTCGACCTCTTGCTCCACGGGCCGAGCGGTGAACTGCCAGCTGACCGGCAGGCGGACCTCTCGCAGCGTGGCGGCGCGTGGCACGAGTCGGAAGTTGACCCGCGGAGTGGTCCAGCCGTCGGCGTCCAGGGTGACCAGCTCCTTCGCCGGGTCATCCCCCGCCAGCCGGTAGGCCATCGGGACCGTGACCGGGTCGAGGCGGAAGGCGTGGCCTCCGGGCCGCAGGTTGCGCAGCGAGAACTTGCCTTCGCTATCCGTGCCGGCCACTTCGCCATCGTCGGTCCATATGTCGACGCCCTCGACGCCCGGCTCGCCGGCCTGCTGCACGCCGTCGTCGTTTAGGTCGACCCAGACCTTGCCGATCGCCGCTCGCGTCTCCATCGGCGAGTTCGAGCGAACGAGCAGCCACGCCACCACGTCCGCCGAGCGCACGAACTCGTCTTCGGCCGTGGCGTAAGCAGTGTTGGCGAGGGTGCGGGTACGGGCCGAGACGACGGCGACGGCGTAATGCACGCGCAGCGTGGCGCCCGCGGCGAGGGGGCCGGCGACGAATATCGTCAGATCGCGACCCTCTGCCTGGATCGAGTCGGCGCCGATCAGGCTGCCCCTTGAGAAGCGAGCGCCCTCGGGCAAGCGATCGTGGATGCGGATGTCGGAGAGCGGCACCAGGCCGGTGTTCTCCAGCGTCAGCGTGTAGGGCGCGGTCTCACCCAGCCCCACCTCGATCACGTCCGCCGTCTTGTCGAGGGTGAGCTGATCGGCGGTCAGGCCGACGAGCTCTATGGCGTCGGCGGTGGCGGTCTCTTCCCCCGCGGCGTTCGCAGCGGTGAGGACAGCCAGATTGATGGCTTGCAACGTGTCGCGGATCGCGTCGCTGACCCGAACGGTGAGCTGGATCTCGGCGGTGTCGCCTGGCGCGAGGTCGCCGAGCGCCCAGGTGAGGATCGAATCGCTCACGGCCGCCGCCGGCTGCGAAGCGACGAAGTCGAGGCCGGCAGGCAGCGTGTCACTCACCACCACTTCTCGGGCCGTCACCGACGCGGACGTGTTGCCGTAGCGCAGGTTGTAGCGGACCTCATCACCGACGTAAGCGACAGTGGGGCCGAGGAGGGTCTTTTCGAGCATGAACTCGGGAAAGACCAGCGCCGTGGCGACGGTGTCGGAGCGCACGGAATCGCTGCCGGCGAAGGTCTCGTAGCTGGCGCCCGCGCTGTTGGTGAGGCTACCGGTCTGGCGAGCATCGCTTGCGACGCGGACCTGGAACGTGCCGGTGCCCGCATCGCCACCGGTGATGTCGCTGATCTGGAAGACGACGCGATTGGCGCCGACCTCGAAGACGCCGGCGTCGTCGCCGGCTGCGTCGGTGAGGGGTGCGCCGTTCAAGCGCAGCGTCCCCGGCACGTAGATGGTGCCAACGGGGATCGCATCGCTCAGCCGCAGGTTCGTCGCGGAATTCGGTCCGCTGGCGCTGTAGCTGAGGGTGTAGGTGAGGATGTCGCCGATCGCCGCACTGGCGTGATCGACGCCCTTGTCGATGCTAACGAGGATGCCGACGTCGCGGATCTCGATGAGATCCTGGAGCGCGTCGGTCATCGAGCCGTCGAACTGACTAACGGCCTGCACATCCACGGTGTCGATGGTACCGCGGACCGTCGCCGACCCCGGCACATCGCAGGCGATGAGCAGCTGTGCCGTGTCGTCAGCCGCCAGAGAGATCGGACCCACGATCTCGATGTCGCCGGCATCCAGCCCGCCGCTACCATTCGCGTCGATGTAGACGCGGGTCGGCCAGCCCCGTCGGGACGTGGCCGTGAGGGCGAAGCTGTCGGTCCCGTTGCCGATGTTGGTGAGAGAATGGTTGGCGATGACGCTGGCTCCCGGATCGGCCACGCTGTAGCGTGGTGGCTCGATGTCCACGCCGGCCACCTGGCCAACCGTGACGGTGACGGTGTCGGAGATCACGGTGTAGGAGAAGCCGTTCGCGGCCTCAAAGCTGACCTCCGCCACGTTACTGATAACAGTCCCCGCCGGCGTCCCGTCCGCCCACGCACGGGGCGTGAGGGCGAAGCAGAAGAGGGCGCAAAGCGCCCAGGCGGCCATCTTACCGCCAGGGGCCCTGCGCCCTCGCATCTGCGAAACGCCGAGGAGCCTCATGTCCAACCCAAGCCGCGGCTAGTTGACCTGCACGCGGATCCAGAAGACGGCACTGTTACCGGCAGCCAGAGTGCCGCTCAGGTTGGCCGTCACCGTCGGGGCGGAGTAGGTGATCGACGACCAGTTCCCGTCGTCCGAGGTCGAGTCATAGGTGACCTCGGCGGGCAGGTCGTCGGTGACCACCACGTTCGAGGCCGGCGCGTTGCCGCCGTTGCTCACCTCGATCCGGTACTGGAAGTAGTCGCCCGGCACCGGGTCGCCGGCGAGCGGGC
>CAYFXF010000123.1:0-1391 GCA_964347085.1 uncultured Gemmatimonadota bacterium
AGTCGTAACAAGGTGGCCGTAGGGGAACCTGCGGCCGGATCACCTCCTACGTAATGAAGCCGACAGGGACTGGTTGGAGGGGAAAACAGGCACGTCAAACGTCAAGTCCAAAAACATCGTTTATTCTTTTCGTCCAGGTTTTTAAAGGAGTAGTTGTTCTAGCGGAGCCTACTTCTGAGAAGTTCTTAGGGATCTCGCTGACTTCAGTTTCAAAAACTGATTCTGGCGAAGGTTTTACAGTTTTGCCATCAGGTCTTTTGGGTCTTTCATCTTTGCCAATTCTTTCTGATGAACTAGAGGAATGTCGTTGTCTGGAATCTGCCGTCCGTCAGTGATAAAGACTGATCTGGCGCCCACAACTTCGCTGATGCTGAGAATCTCCTTTGTGCGTGCATCCAGATTTCTGTCACTACTGCATGTGACTCCGCCAACTAAACTGACTTCTGTCTCAGAACATTCAGCAACAAAGTCGAAAGGTGCTCTGCGTGCTGGAAAAACTTCAAAGCGGCAACGCCTAAGCCACCTTAAAACCCTATACAACAATCGATTGCGAACAAGAACCCGTCTTGCAGCAGCCAGAAAGCCGCTTGCACGCTGCATAGGTTTAAAGACATCAATGGGCTCCACTACTGGTACGCCTAGAAGCCACTCCAACTTGTAAGCAGCTGAAACTGAGGCTTTAGCCATGCCTTGCTCATAACCATACAGGGTTCTGCGAGACATGCCTAGACTTTCAGCAAGCTTGCCCATAGACAAACCAAGCTTCAAGCGTCGTTTTCTAATGGCGTCTCCGTCTAAACGCACATAATAACCGCCGGGACCAGCTAAGACCAATGGCAGATACCCCCGTACAACTACATCTTCTAATGTGTTGGTTGAAACAGCGTAGACTCCGTAGCGGGAATAGACAGTGTCGTCTTCAAGATTTTTTTCCTTGGCTTTGTTGCAAACAGAAAGTGCTGAGCCGTCAAAAAATCCTGCGATGGTTCTTAACTCGTCGGCTTCTCGCCTGCAAGCACAGCTCAAGTTTGTTGGAACCTTGAAGAACGCTGTCAATTTGTCCTTGCGAGCTACTAGGTCGAAGCAGCTTGGTCTTGAAATACATTGTGTAGAAACTTGAAAATTTGCTTCTCTTAAGGCGGTTTCTGCCAACCTTAATACTTCTGGTTGGTTCATCTCCAAAAGAGCCGATCCCCCATCAACTAGAATGAAACATGAGCGCGTAATATAAACGTTCGGCGAAAGCTTTAAATTCAAAAACTGGGCTGAAAACTGAGAATTTTAAAAAGTCTCATATTATTTTTTGTATCATCTTTTCTGCGTGTAGCCGCATTTTGGCGTTTTCAAAATCTCTGATATGTGTCTTTAGAAGGAAGGGGTTTCACAGTTTA
>CAYFXF010000123.1:1413-3597 GCA_964347085.1 uncultured Gemmatimonadota bacterium
TCATAACAGAAACCGGCTAAACGCAACCACACGCGTTAACCCTCTCGACTATGGCTGGTCTTTCAATCTCCACCCCTTTTTTTGGCTCTCCACATCAGTCTCTGTGTCTTAAGACATAAGATATAATATTCACTTGTTGTATAAAAACTTTGCTCATTTTGCCAACAGAAAACGAGAGATAAAGCTTTCAGCCTATGGCTAGGACGCCTTCGAACACGTTCTCTTCAGTTATCTTCAGTTCTTTTGCCAGCCAAGCTTTTATGAGTGCCCCGTTTTTCGGAATTTCTCCGTTGAATGTGTAGACACGGTTCTGTTTCAAGGCGTCTGCTTGAAAGGTTTTCTCGGTTTCTTTGTAGAGAAATGAGACGGTTTCAGCGTTTTTAGCTAGGGTTTTAAAATCTTGCCATTGTTTGCAGCGGACAATGACTGGAGGTCCTTGTGTTACAGCTGGGCTTGTTGGTTGTGTTGTTGGTTGAGGTTGGGGTTGTGGCGTGAATGTTGGCGTTGGTGCTGGTGTCGGCGCTGGAGGCTCTTCTTTTCTGGTGGAGAGCAGTTCAATTAGGCTGTTGATTTCTGTTTGAAGGGTTGAAAGCTGTTGTTCCATGGTTTCCATGCGTGTTGGCAGTTCGCCTTTCTTTGTGATCTGATTTGTTACTTTTCCTAATTGCGATATGAGGCGGTCTAAGTCTTTTTCGTGTTGTTTGAGTACGTTGATTATGAAGTCTATTGCTTCGAGGGCTTCGTCCTTTCTTGATGACTTTCGTGACAAAGTTTCCGCCTCGTGTTTTCGTGAAGTAATAATGGGCTTGTGCTTAAATAAACATAGCGCATTAGGAAACAATATCATTGGGTAAGCGTATGCATATATAGTAAGAATTTGAATCAGCAGAGAAAAAGCGTCTTTTTAGGAAGTTTATGGAAGAATTTTCGAGTTTTCCCGACTTGCGCCATATTCCCGAGGCTAATATGAATCACTACTAAGAATTACGAGTTAATTCCAACAATCATAGCAGTATCAGCGTGCAAAAGAGCAGAAACGTGTTTGCCCATATGCATGATCAACTTTTTCCTTTTTTGAAACAATAGAACCACGAAAACCTCGAACTAAATTTGCTGATCTTCACACTAGCTCTTTATTTTTCATTGCACATTAATATTAAAGAAACTCAGCAATTACCTTTGTAAAGAGGAATCTTTCCCTTTGAGCCCTATAAAACCACAGAAACTCTTTGACACTGTTATTGTTAGACTTGGCGGAGAAATCGGCATCAAGAGCGCTTGGACAAGAAGAAACTACGAGAAACGCCTAATCAAAAACATTAGAGCTACATTAAAACACCACAACATTCCTTTTGAAGCCATCATCCGCCAGCAAGGCAGAATCTACATAAAAACCAGCCAAGCCCGAAAAGTAGCTAGGAAACTAACCAAAGTCTTCGGCATCTCCTCGCTTTCTCCAGCTACTCAAACAACAAGCAGACTAGAAGATATAAAAGCGCAAAGCCTTCTTCATGCCAGACGAAAACTCAAGAAACAAAACAGCTTCGCCGTTAGATGCAAACGAGTTGGCACACACTCCTACACAAGCCGAGAAGTCTGCAGGCAAGTGGGACACCACACACTGGAAACTTTCCCAAAAAAACAGCTTAAAGTGAACCTAACCAACCCAGACATGGTCATAGGCATCGAAGTCAGAGAAACCCAAGCCTTCATCTTCACAGAAACCAATCCAGCCTCAGATGGCTTACCCCTCGGAACCCAGCAAAAAATAATAGGACTAATAAAACCAAACTTGACCTCTCCAATCGCTTGCTGGCTAACGATGAAACGGGGCTGCCCCCTAGTACCAGTTTACTTCAGCGAAGACCAAAACAAAAACGCCGTCAAACAAGTAAAAAACATCTGCAAAGCCCTCTTCGAATGGTCTATTGGACACTCAACAAGACTTTACCTGATCCCCCACAGTCAAAACCTCACCCTGCTAAAACAAAAAAGCCCTCCACACTTGCTAGACATCCTCAACAAACGCCTCATGTACCGCATAGCAACACACATCGCAGAAAAAGAAAAAGCCCAAGGCATAGTCACAGGAGAAACCATAAACAAAAAACCACACCAAACACTACGCAACTTCAAACTACAAGACCAAGCCACACCAAACTACCCAATCCACCGCCCCCTAAC
>CAYFXF010000124.1:0-468 GCA_964347085.1 uncultured Gemmatimonadota bacterium
TTGACCTCCTGATGGCTCTTAAATCTGATCAGAGTATACAAATATGATGTAAAAGGATCGTATTTATCAACATATATTGACCGTACTTCGAATTTATGTTATGCTTTTTTTCTAAACTGGTCTCCTTAGATATCTCGGCAAACTTCGCCTTGCCATGCCCGACACAGCCGGGTTCGACTTCACAGGGAGGATCAAATGCTGGAAGTACGGCTGCTTGGCCAATTTGAGGTTCGCCTGGATGGGGGTGTGGTCGATTTCCCATCGCGATCCGAGCAATCCCTCCTGGCCTACCTAATCCTCAACGCTGGGACTGCTCACCGGCGTGAAAAACTGGCGGGCGTGTTCTGGCCTGAGTCAGACGAATCGAACGCAAAGGGATATCTCCGTCTGGCGCTGTGGCGCATGCGCAAGGCGCTCAAGGACCTTTCTCCTGATTCCCCGGATTACTTCATTGCTAACAAGATAACG
>CAYFXF010000124.1:511-1574 GCA_964347085.1 uncultured Gemmatimonadota bacterium
TTATTGGCTGGACGTTGCCGTTCTGGATAAGGAAGATGAACACACCATCCAGGATTTGATCGAGGCGACCACCGTTTACCAGGGGGAGCTTCTGCCCGGTTTTTACGATGATTGGGCCGTCTTAGAACGGGAACGGGTGAGAGCCGTCTTCGATAAGAAGATGAGCAGGCTGTTAGAGGCGCTGACCGCCGAGCTGCGCTGGCATGATGTGATCGAGCACGCCGAGCGGTGGATTTCGCTTGGCGAGACCCCAGAGCCAGCCTTTCGTGCGCTCATGATCGCCCATGCTGGCTTAGGCGATGTATCGACTGCCATTGCGGCCTACGACCGCTGCGTCGAAGCGCTGGAAAAAGATCTGGGGGTCGAGCCTTCGGCCGAAACCAAGGAGCTTCATGAGAAAATTCGCTCCGGGGAGAAAGTCATTCCGGCATTAATGACTCAGCCCCTCAGGGGTTATGAATTGCGCCAGAAAATCGGCGCGGGGAGTTACGGCGCGGTTTATCGCGCCTTCCAACCATCTGTCTCCAGGGAAGTGGCCATCAAGGTCATCCAACCGCGCTATGCCAACCGGACTGACTTTATCCGGCGCTTCGAAGCGGAAGCCCAATTGATTGCCCGCCTGGAACATCCCCATATCGTACCGCTTTATGACTATTGGCGAGAACCAGATGGCGCTTACCTGGTGATGCGCTGGATGCGCGGCGGGAGCTTGCGATCAGTGCTGGCAAAGGGGCCAGTCGAGATGGATCGAACAGTGGAACTGATCGACCAAGTGGCAAGTGGGCTGGAAGCTGCGCACCAGAAGGGGATCGTCCATGGGGATCTCAAACCGGAAAATCTTTTATTCGATGAAGAGGGGAATCTCTACCTGTCGGATTTTGGCATCGCTAGGGAGGTTGCCAAGGATCGCCAGCGCACCCTGGTTGCCGTGTCGCCCAGTTCACCCCGTTACAGTTCGCCAGAGCAGTTTCTCAACGAACCGCTCACCCCTCGCTCGGATCAATACAGTTTAGGTCTGCTCCTCTACGAGATGCTGTCTAGCGAGGTGCCCTTTGAAGATGAC
>CAYFXF010000124.1:1584-3590 GCA_964347085.1 uncultured Gemmatimonadota bacterium
GGCGCAGTCGGCTTCCATCAGCCTTCGGCGAGTGGAGCCCTTGGATGACTCGCTGGAAAGCGTCAGGGAGAAGCATTTGCACGCGCCCTTGCCTTCGCTCCACAGCCGCTATCCAGAAATCCCGGCGCGGGTGGATGAAGTGATCCAGCGCGCCACCGCTAAGGAGCCAACCAACCGCTTCCCGGATGTGACGACATTGGCCGGGGCTGTCAGAGACGCGTTGGGCGAGATTCAGCCTCGAACATGGACGGTCTCTGTTACAGCAGAAAAGCCCGACATCACGATTCCCAATCCATATAAAGGCCTACGAGCCTTCGAGGAGGCCGATGCTGACGATTTCTTCGGGCGGGAAGCCTTCGTCGCACAGCTTCTCGAGCGCTTGGCGACTGCGACGGGCGATTCTCGCAACGGGGGCTCCCAGGTGGGGAACGGACGCTTTCTGGCGGTGGTCGGTCCCAGCGGAAGCGGTAAGTCCAGCGTGGTGAAGGCTGGATTGGTGCCCTCCTTACGCCTCGGCTCGTTGCCAGGGTCCGAGCAGTGGTTCATCGTCGAGATGACGCCGGGGTACCATCCGTTTGAAGAGCTGGAGGCCGCCCTGCTTCGAGTGGCCGTCAACCCCCCCGCCAGCTTGCTCAGTCAATTGCAAGAGGAAGAGCGCGGGCTGTTGCGCTCGGTGAAGCGCATCCTGCCCGCTGGACCGGTTTCCGAGCTGGTCTTGATCCTCGACCAGTTTGAAGAGCTGTTTACGCTGGTTGAGGATCCGGCGGTCCGCCAGCATTTCATCGACAGCCTGGTGGCTGCGGTAAACGATCCTCGCAGTCAACTGTGGGTCGTGATAACCCTGCGCGCCGATTTTTATGACCGCCCGCTGATCTACCCCAACATCAGCCAATTGATGCGCGATTACACTGAGGTCATCCTCCCTTTCACGCCGGATGAACTGGTGCAGGCTATCCAGGGACCGGCATCCAGAGTGGGGGTGGACTTCGAGGAAGGCCTGGTGGCCAGGATCGTGGCCGATGTGAACGCCCAGCCAGGGGCGCTGCCGCTCCTGGAATACGCCCTTACCGAACTGTTTGAGCAGCGCGATGGTAGGAGGTTGACACATGCCGCTTACACGCAGACTGGAGGATTGCTCGGGGCGCTGAGCGGGCGGGCGGAGGAGTTGTACCACAGGCAGGATGCTTACGGCCAGGAGGCAGTCCGGCAGTTGTTCTTACGCCTGGTCACCTTGGGCGAGGGGGTGGAGGATACGCGCCGGCGCGTGCCGCGTACGGAGCTGGAGCAAATGAGGGTGAAGAAGCCAGAGGCAATTCAAGAGATCGGGGGGGATGGCCGCGGGGACCATCAAGACCAGCTTAGGCCTCCAGGCGGTCCCACTGGAGTTATGGCTTCTGTCATCGACGCCTTCGGTCATTACCGGCTGCTTTCTTTCGACCGGGATCCAGCCACGCGCACCCCGACGGTTGAAATTGCCCACGAAGCCATGCTGCGTGAGTGGGGACGATTGAGAGATTGGTTAGATGAAAGCCGCGACGACCTGCGAGCGCAGCGCCGCTTGAGCGCCCTGGCGAACGAATGGATAAAGGCGGATCAAGACAAGAGCTTCCTGTTACGGGGATCTCAGCTAGACCAGTTCGAGACCTGGGCTGCGGATACTTCCCTAGCCTTGACGGATAGCGAAAGCGATTACCTGCAAGCCAGCTTCGCCGAGCGTGAGGCACGCAGCGAGGCAGAAGCTGCCCGCCAGGCACGCGAAGCCGCCCTGGAGCGCCGCTCGCGCAACTTTCTGCGCGGCCTGGTGGGGGTGTTTGCCGTGGCTGCCGTGGTAGCTGTCCTCCTCAGCCTGTTCGCCTTCAGCCAGCAGCGCATCGCTCGGTTGAACGAAGCCATCGCGGGGGATAACGCCGCCACAGCCGTGGCTGCGCGGGGAGAGGCAGAAGAGCTGGCATCCCTGCGTTCGAGGGATGCGCAGGTCAACCAGAGCCTGGCACTGGCCGCCCAAT
>CAYFXF010000125.1:0-3517 GCA_964347085.1 uncultured Gemmatimonadota bacterium
GCGCACGGGCTGCCTGGATTACGTCATCATACTCCGGTTTGCAACGAACGTGCCCGTCGGGCGTCTGGCTCGTCTTTATGCGAATTGGGAACCCGCGCCATTCTATCGTCTTCTCCGCCCGAGGCAATACCTGACGCTCGACGTGCCAAAAGCGCAGCCCCAGGGTAGTGCTGGCTCGAAAGAACGCGGCGCTCACTTCCTCGCGGCGTTCCGCGGGTACGAGGGCTTCGACTCGTTGCCCCAGGCGTCCCTTCTTCATCAGAGTCGGGTGGGCCCAGACATCCGTCGCGCCGGCCGCTCGGAGGTTTTCGAGGAGCGCGGGCACGTACTCCGGTGACATGTCATCGATGTCAGCCTCGATCCAGCACATCGGGCCCTGCGGGTCGAGCTCAGCCAGTGTCAAGCGCAAACAGTTGGGGTGTGTCGACGGGTTACGGCTCCCGGCTCCATAGGCGGAGCGCAGCGGTAGGAAGGTGCCGGGCACGCGCCGGCCTTCCGTAAGGACGGCCAGGAGCACGGCTCCCGTGGGGGTCGTCAGCTCGCCCTCGAGATCGCTCTCGTAGACGGGCAGGCCCTCCAGCAGCCGCAACGTGGCCGGCGCCGGCACAGGAAGCGCGCCGTGGGCGGCGGTGATCCAACCGCGACCGATCGCCACGGGCCGCGTGAAACAGTTTTCGACGCCAAGCTCGGTCACAGCGGCGGCAGCGGCGATGATGTCGACGAGAGCGTCCACTGCCCCCAGCTCGTGGAAGTGCACCTGATCTGGCGGTACACCGTGAATCGCCCCTTCCACGTCGGCCAGGCGGCGAAAGGCCGTCGAGGCAACCGCGCGAGCCCGCGCATCGATCCGCGCCGCCTCCACCAGCGCGAGCAGATCGCTCAGTCGGCGCTCGACTCGCTCTCCCTCGTCCTTCACCGCGACGGCGCGCGCCTGCAGTGCTCCCCGCTGTACCCTCGCGCTGGTTATCGAGACCTGCAGGGGTAAACCGTCCACGAGTTCCAGAAGCCACTCCATCGACAGGCCCAGGTCGATGAAGCCGCCGAGAATCATGTCGCCGCTGACCCCCGAGAAGGGGTCGAAGATGAGACAACGCGACGGCCCGGCCATCTCTAGTCTGCCAAGCGGCCCTGGGCCTGAAAGCTCAGGGTGAGCGTCCAGCGAAGGGCGAAGGCTTTCTTCGTGCCGCCGGCCGGCTCGCTCGCGAAGCCGGGCTCGCTGGACCAGAACGGGAAGGAGAGCATGACCGCGACTCTATCGTATCCGCCGCTCACCGCCAACCCCGCGTCGGCCCAGATCGCCGGAACTTCCAGGACGCGCGCGCGAAAGCGGCCTTGCTCCCTGTCCTCTCCCGTTGGCAACTCGCGCCAGTCGAAGAGGATCGGGCCGTTGACGCGCAGGTCCTCAGGACCGAGGCGCTCGGGCAAGCCGGGCAACCAGGCCACCGTGAGGAACCCGGCGAGCCGGCCCCAAACACCTCGGGCGCTCTCGACTCGGCGCCCGAGGTCGCCGGACGCGGCGACGTAGCGTTTCACCAGCGGCCGCGTGGCCTCGTAACTCCGCAGGTTCGGGCCCCCCGGCATGTAGTACGGGACATCGCCCCCGACGAACGGGAGTTCGCTGAACAGCGCGCCTCGCGCGTCGAGGTAGGGGTTGAGCCAGCGGCTGGCGGGATCGGCGCCCTCCAGCAGGAAACGTCGCTGTAGAGGCGCGTCTCCCGACGTCCAGCCGCCCGCCACACCGGCCGACCAGTCGGCTTGTCCGAGCCTACCGACCACGGTGGCCGCCAACTCCCCCCGCAAGTAGTCGTGGTCTCCGCCCAGCAACTTGAGCCCTGCGGTAAGGCTGCCGCGCAGCTGCGGTGACCCCCACGCCCCCGTTCCCCCCTCGAGCTCGGCCACGAGGGCGTGGTCCTCGCCGTCGCTCCAGGGGTACGGCACAGACACCTGCTCGCAGGGCACGGCGGGTGCGTCGCCTGGGCAGCTGAAAAGCGGCACTGTCTCCAGATAGCGTTCGTCGTCGAGCCACAGAGCCGATATCCCCAGCGACAGCCGATCCACCAGCGAGCGTGCCGATGGCTTGGCGCTAACGACGGAGTACAGGGCGAAGACGCCACCCCGCCCGTGAAGCTCGCGCACGCTGATCAGTCCCCGCTGCGTTTCCACCGCCGCTTCGATCGCCGCTGGCGTCCCGGCGTCCGGGGCGGTGCCGAAGCCCAGGCCCAGCCACAAGCGCGCCGAGCCCAGCTGGCGCCGTACCGCCACTCCCACGACGCAACAGCCTTCATCGCCGCCATCGATGGTGTTGAACCAGAGAAGTGGCACCACCGCGACCTCTCGCTGCTCTCCAGGGCTCCACCAGTAGGGGACTGCCGGGAGCGCAGCCTTGTTGGCGGCGATCGCGTCCTGCCCTGCCGCCAAAGCCGGGAGCAGCGTGCGCGTACACAGCACAAGCCAGAGAGCGAGGAGCACTCGATTCATCGCTCACTCCCGATACTTGAACCAGGCGCCGGTGTTGAAGAGCACGACGCGATCGCCAGAGACAACCTGCTCCTGCGCCTTCAGCTTGTGAAGCCCGGCAAGGGTCGCTCCGCCTTCCGGGCAGGCCTCGACCGCGGCGCCCCCGCTTTCCCGCACCGCGCGCAGAATCAAGAAATCGCCCAGGGCGGACGGCACGCGTAGGCCGGAAGCGATCGTCTCCGGCGACTCCCAAGGCTCAGCCGAATCCCGCCCGTCACGCCAGGCCCGGACGATGGGCGCACAGCCGGCGGCCTGTACCACGTACATTCGGGGCCGCTGCCCCAATTCGATCCAGCGCAGCGCCTCCAGCTCGGCGAAGGCTTTCCACATCCCGATGATCCCTGCGCCGCCGCCGGTGGGGTAGATGAAGGCGTCGGGCAACTGCCCACCCAGCTGCTCGTAGATCTCGTAAGCCATCGTCTTCTTCCCCTCGACGCGGTACGGTTCGCGAAGCGTCGAGACATCGAAATAACCGTGCTCCTGGGAGAAGGCTCGAGCTTGTACACCACAGTCGGAGATCACGCCGTCGATCAGCACCACGTCGGAGTCCAGCGCGCGGCACTCGGCGACGATCGCCGACGGCGTATCCCGCGGCATGTACACGCGCACCGGGACCCCGGCTCGCGCTCCGTACGCCGCCAAGGCAGCGGCGGCGTTCCCGGCGGAGGGGGCGACGAACCCGCTGGCGCCACCGGCCACGGCGCGTGTAACGGCCGCTGACATGCCGCGCGCCTTGAACGAACCGGTCGGATTCAGAGCCTCCTCCTTGACCCACAATTCCTCGACGCCCGCCAGCGTCGCCAGACGCTCGACACGGAGAAGCGGCGTGCCTCCCTCCCCTAGCGTTATCGGCTCCTCTCCGGCTGCGAGGGGCATCAGCTCTCGATAACGCCACATGTCCCAGCTGCGAGCTGCCAGGTCGCCGGGACGCAAGTGCTCGCCGATGCGCTGTAAGGGATACACGGCCAAGAGAGGGGAACCGCACGCTTCGCACACGCCT
>CAYFXF010000126.1:0-3471 GCA_964347085.1 uncultured Gemmatimonadota bacterium
GCCGTCTCAGAGCGGTACCGGGGTTGTCGGTTATGCAGGAATCGGACCTTCGCCCGGGAGGCCTCCGACAGGATAGACCTTCGCACCGGCCGGACAACTGACCCGACCCTCCGGCTCTGTCAGGGGCTAAACTCATATGCCCCTTGCTATCCGCAAGCTTTCCAGGCGTGGCGGCTCTGTTGCTGGTCAGCCACAGCCGGCCTGTGGTGGCGCGTCAGCACAGATTGGGTCGGGCGGGAATTCGATCGCGTCTCGGCGCGACGGGCCAACCACGTAAGGCTTCTCGGTTTTGGTCCGGGAATTGATGGGGCTGAGCCCGTAAAGCGCCATAGCTCCCGTCTCTCGAGGTCGATCGAGTAGCCATCGCGCCCGTTATGCGCGCTCTCGATGCGGCAGATACCTTCGAGCAGTTGCTGATCCATACGGGGCAACACTACGACGCCTCCTTGTCGGAAGATCTCTTCCACGATCTGAGCCTCCCCAAGCCCGACGTCAACTTGAGGATCGGCTCGGGTTCGCACGCGGAACAGACTGGGCGGATGATGATGGCTCTGGAGCCCGTGCTCGCGCGCCTCGAGCCCGACTGGGTCTTTACCGTCGGCGATGCAAACTCCACGCTGGCGGGCGGGTTGGTCGCCGCCAAGTTGGGTGTCTCGGTGGCACACTTAGAGGCCGGCCTACGCTGTCACGATCGATCGATGCCCGATGAGATCAACCGGATAATGACGGACCAACTTAGCCAGGCGCTCTTTACGACCGAGCCGTCAGCCAATGAGAATTTGAAGAACGAGGGAGTAGCCAGCCAACGGATCTATTACGTCGGCAACGTGCTGATCGACTGCCTCGATCGATGCCGGCCCAAAGCGGTGGAGCTGAACGTGGATGGAGCGCCCGGGCTCGCACCAGGGCAGTACGTGCTCGTAACTCTCCACCACCCCTCGAATGTCGACTCAAAAGAGCGCTTGAGCGCTATTCTGACCGCCCTCGGCCAGCTGGCCGCGTATTACCCCGTTGTCTTCCCATTGCACCCCCGCGCGGCCCGCAATGCGAAGCAATTCGAGCTCGAGAGCCAATTGGCGCCGCTCGGTGTCCTCAGACCTGCGCCGTACATCGAATTCCTCGCTTTGGAGGAACGGGCGGGTCTTGTCATCACCGACTCCAGCGGCGTCCAGGAAGAGACGACCGTGCTCGGTGTTCCTTGCATTACGCTCCGACCCAACACAGAACGAGCCATCACGCTGAGCGCGGGTACCAATCGGCTGTTCACAGGCGAGATTGACGAGCTGGTCGAGGTCGCGCTCGAGACTGTCACGTCAGAGCGCCGACCGTGCCGACCCGAGCTCTGGGACGGCCAAGCGGCAGAGCGCATCGCCAGGATCACCGTGGAGAGACTGACGAGCCACACCACCGAGCTCGCGTACCAGCATAGCTTTTAGGCGCGTGACCCCACAGCCGGAGTTCCATCGGCGCCTCGTTCAGCGGTTGCGGGTCCTGGCCGCCGCTGCGGCGGCGCCATTAGCCCTGCTCGCCGCGATCACAGACGAGGGCCGGATAACGTTTCTCGTGGCGGCTTCCGTTCTGGCTCTGATCGCGGGGTTCGGTCAGCGGATCGCGCGAGCGTACCGCGGTTTCGCCCTCGTTCTGCTCAACACCCTCGTCATCCTGGTTTCCCTCGAGGTAGTTTCCGCCGCCCTGATCGCCATTGCAACCCTCCCGACCAGCAAGCGGATCGTGGCCCGACTCCTCGGGCGCCCGAACGACCTTGTGGCCTACTACCAGAGCTTGCCGTACTACGCGAGTCAGGACTGGGGCGCGAAGTACTGGCAGGAGCTCAGGTCGGCGCTCAGGAAGGACTACCGCCCCTATGTCATCTGGCGCAGTCCCACGTTCGCCGGTGAGACGCTCAACGTGGACGAGCGCGGAATCAGGCGAACCCCAGGCGCACGATGCGGCGGGGATTCGTACCGGGTGTTCGTGCTCGGCGGATCTTCAGTCTGGGGCTGGGGCTCGCCGGACTGGGGGACGCTGCCTGCCTATCTTCAAGAGAAGCTTCAGGGGACGCAAGAGAGGCCCGTCTGCGTCACGAATTTCGGTGAAAACGCCTTTGTCTCCACTCAGAGCCTCATTCAGCTCCTTCTCGAGCTGCAGGCGGACAACCTGCCCCATCTCGTCATCTCCTACGAGGGAGTCAACGAGGTGCTGGCAGCCACTCAAACGGGCCGGCCGGTCGTTCACCAGAACCTGTCGCAGGTCTCGGAGATCTTTCGCCGACGCGACCCGGCATTCTTGACCTTGGTTCGCGGTCTAAGCTCGTATCAGCTGATCGCTCGGTTCCTCGCGCTCCTGAGTCCCCCCCCACCCGCCACTGAGATCGACGCCAGACCTGAGACCGATCAGCTGGCAGGTGAGATCGAGCGCACCTATCTGCACAACTACCGAATCGTCGAATCGCTCGCCGAATCGTATCGATTCGACTTCGCCTTCTTCTGGCAGCCGCACATCTTAGCCGGCCAGAAAAGGCTGACTCCCGAGGAACAAGATATGATCCACGGGCTCGATTGGGTGTTGCTGATGGATTCGCATCTCGTCCATCTTTTCGAGAAGACCTACGAGCGAATCCACGAACGCGCCGCTGCCGAGGACCGACTTTTCGACCTCAGCGGGGCCTTCGATACAACCGAGGCTCAGATCTGGATCGACACCTGGGGTCACCTCACCCCGGTTGGCAACGAGCAGATCGCTCAGCTGATGATCGAGGCCATCTCATCGACCCATCGGCCAAACGAGGCCGAATTTCCGACTGCGAATCGGTGAGCAATTTGATCGACTGATTGACGAAGCGTATGGTCCTTAGGGGGAGCGTCTTGGCAGCTGCGGCCACAACGGGCAAGAAAGTGACGTGTGGTAGACTCCTACTTGTACGCCCTGTAGACCTCCCCAAGACGTTGAATTGAATAGCCGCGATCCTCAAGCTCGGCCATGATCTTGCGGTTCCCGTCGAGCAGCCACACTTCACGTCCAGAATCGAGAGCCTCAGTCCATATCTCACGCGCTCGCCGTTGTCTTCTTACGCTCCCGGAACCGGTCAGGTAGTCCGAATCGATCCAGCGCCCGGTGTACGAATCCGCGAACAGATAATGCTCGAACAAGATTCCAGGGCTCCAATCGCCGACCGCGAGGTACCCGGGCTGCGCCAGCCGCCCGACTTCTTGGACCGTGTCCCGGTAGCTGACCACTCTGCGATTCCTGCTCTGGATGCTTCCAAGGCAGAAGAGCCCATTGACCGTGATACACGCTCCCAGCATCACGGACAACGCAAGCTCACGTCTATGTCGCATCTCGAGCACGGTAGCGATCGAGGTGGCGAGCAGGAGGGCGCCCGCAAATAGAAGCGGTAGCAGCGGCGACAGCTCCTGGATCTCCTTGGCTCGCGGTGGCCACAACACAAGCGCAAGGAGGGGAATCGAGGCC
>CAYFXF010000127.1:0-3432 GCA_964347085.1 uncultured Gemmatimonadota bacterium
TGCCCGAGGCCTTGCGGTCGGGCGATCACGGGGTGGTCAGCGAGTGGCGGCGGCGTGAGTCCGAGCGTCTGACTCGCGAGCTGCGGCCCGAGCTTTGGGAAAGGTATCGGCGCGGCTGAGACCCGGGCCGCCCTTGGAGAGCAGGCGTCGGCCGGGTAGTTTGAGATAACTAGGCTGGATCGCCGGAGCGGGGGGTTTGGAGATGGACGCCATTCACGATATCGAGAAGGGTCAGCTGAGAAGCGACATCCCAGACGTCAGTCCCGGTGATCTCGTGCGTGTCTTGGTACGCGTGAAGGAGGGCGACAAGGAACGTCTGCAACCCTTCGAGGGGGTCTGCATCGCACGACGCGGCGGCGGCCTGCGCGAGACGTTCACGGTTCGCAAGGTCTCCGCCGGTGTCGGAATCGAGCGGATCTTTCCGCTCCACTCCCCATCGATCGCCGAGCTGAAGATCCTGCGCAGGGGTAAGGTGCGGCGTGCCAAACTCTACTACCTGCGCGGCCGCCGCGGCCGCAAGGCTCGCATCAAGGAGAAGCGCGAGAGCTGAGGCCCGAGCATGGGCCGCCGCGCGATCGCACTGACCAAGGAGCGCCGCTACTGGCGCGCTGGCTTTCCGCACATCGCCGGGGTCGACGAGGTCGGCTGCGGGTCATTGGTCGGACCCGTGGTCGCCGCCGCCGTCATCCTGCCCGTCGAACGTGGTGTGAGGGGTGCGGTCGACTCCAAAATCCTCAGCGCGGGCGAGCGCGAGCAGCTGGCCGAACAGATCATCCGGAACGCGCTGGCCGTGGGGGTCGGGGCCTCATCGAGCCGGGAGATCGAGCGGCTCAACGTCCGGCGCGCCTCGGGCCTGGCCATGCAGCGGGCGTTGCGGCGCCTCTCGGTCACGCCCGATTGTGTGCTGATCGACGGCCGCCCGCAGCCCTGCTTGGGCGACCACCTGGCGATCGTCAAAGGCGATCGCAAGTGCCACTCCATCGCCTGCGCGGCGATCGTCGCCAAGGTCGTACGTGACCGCTTGATGAGCCGCCTGGCCCGGCGACACCCGGGCTACGGCTGGGACCACAACGCCGGCTACAGCACGCCCGCTCACCGCGAGGCCCTGGCGCGGCTCGGGGCCACACCCCATCACCGCCGCACCTTCCTCGGCGTTCAGTACGCGCTGGATCTTGAGCTCGAAGCGCGAGCGTGAGGACAGCGAACGCTACGGAGGGGGTCGAGTCCATCCGGCTCGCGACTCTCCGCAGTCGCGCCGTGGGGATGGGAATCTTCGTCTACCGGGCGGGCGACGCGCTGATCGACGCGGGCTTCCACCATGCGCGCCGCCAGCTGCAGCGCTGGCCGCGGCTGAGCGGTGCGCGCGTCTGCCTGCTCACCCATCACGACGAGGATCACGTGGGGGTTGCCGCCCAGCTCGCCCGTCTCGGGATCGAGGTCCTGGCCCCGGCGCTGGTGGCGGCCGAGCTCAAAGAACGGCGGCGCTTGCCGCTCTACCGACGCTGGGTCTGGGGAACCGCGGAGCCCGTGGCGGCGTCGCCGCTCTCCGGCGCGCTGCGGTCGGGCGGCTGGCAGCTCGTGCCGGTCCACACGCCGGGTCATTCGCCGGACCATTTCGTCTACCACGAGCCCGATCGCGATCTGGTGTTCGCCGGAGATCTCTACATCGGAGGGCGTGTCGCTGTGGCTAAGCCGACCGAGGACCTACGTCAGCTCATCACCTCGCTCAATACGGTCCGCGAGTTGCAACCGCGTGCGCTCTTCTGCGCGCATCGCGGCCGCGTCGTCCCGGCCGTCGCGGCTCTTGAGGCCAAGATCGACTGGCTCGAGTCGGTCATCGATCGGGCCCAGCGGCTCGCCGCTGCCGGTCACGTAGTCGGCGCGATCTCGCGCGAGCTGCTCGGTCGCGAGGGCCTGATGCGGGTCGTGAGCAACGGCGAGTACTGCAAGCGCAACCTGATCGAGGCGGCGCTGCGCGTGAGGTGATGAGTTGAGGAGCGCCGGCTTAGCGCCGCGCTGCCTGCAGGTCGCCGCCGACGCTGCCTGACCGCACGTCGGCGGACGAGTCGAGCTCGCCCAGCGCCACCGTCGTTAGCGAGCCACGCCGGCTTGTGAGCCCGAGGAAGAAACGCCCGAAATCACCGTCGCCTTCCCACTCGGAGAGGGCGAATGCGCGCAGCGAGCTCAGGAACCCCTGGCCGCCCTGCATGATCGTGAAGGCCGCGCCCAGCCGGAAGGCCCGGAAATCGCTGCCGTCGGTCTGATAATCGGCCTGGGCTGAGAACTGAAACTGACTGCCGGGCCGAATCGAGATCGCGCCGATCAGACGCTCCGGCCGCTTCGTGCCGCGCACTTCCGGCGACCCAATGTCGCGCCAGACGAGCCCGGTCGAGCCGCGCTCAGCGCGATAGAGCCAGCCGATCGCCCAGCTCCCCTCCGTTTCTCCGACCGTGCGCCAGGTGCGCGAGACGCCGAAGCCGTTCCGCCCGTACGGCAGGCCCGCCGCGAGCGTGTACGCGTCGCCCTGGGCGAACCCGACCCCCGTGTTGAACTCGTCGTGGCGGTAGCCGAAAGCCAGGACGCCGTGCTGGAGACCTAGCAAGTACTGACCCAGCGTCCAGCCCTCGCCCTCGGGCCGGTCCCAAGTCAGGTGCCCGACGAGATGGATCGGCTGGTTGAACGCGGAGGCGCCCGGGTTCACCCAGATCGCGCTGGCGAAGCCGCGCTCGGAGACGAAAGCCCAGTCCTGGACGACGGGCTCCCGCACCTGCGCTGGGGCCGGCGGCGTTGCCAGGAGCAGGAGCCCGAGGCTTAGGAACCCGCGTTTCACGAAGGCGTCTCCCGCTGAAGTGAAGATGAGACGGAGGTGACGGGGTATCACCGTGCGCGGAGAATACGATGCTCGGAAGGCCGCTTCAAGATCGAATGGATGGGTTGAGGCGAAGCTACCATCCTGGCCCTATCCAGTCGGGGTTTCAGGGATTAGCTTTCAGTTCCAATAATCGTTCCGGTTTGAGGCCGCGGGCGAGCGACGCTCTGCCGGGCCAAGGAGGTCCCGCCCATGTGGTTCAAGCTCAAGAAAGATGCGGCGCCGCTTTACAAGGACGAGACTCACCGTCGCATATTCGCCACCGCCTCCGGGCGCCCGAAAGGAGCCGAGAAGCTAAAGAAGCTGAAGCGCGAGCGACCCAAGCGAGCAAAGGGCTGGCGTCTTTGGCTGTTTGGCTGGAGGAATCGACGCCGCCAACCTCCCCTCAACTAGTAGGTCGCCTGGGCGAGCAGCTCCATTGAGTTGACCGCTTCGACCAGGCGAATGAACTCGGCCCTGTAGCCTTCCTTGTCGCGGCCGGTCGAGCGGCGGGCCAGCGCCAGGACGTCGGCCAGCGTCCAGTCTTCGCCACAATACTCCGACTCCCTGAGGATCATGCCGAA
>CAYFXF010000128.1:0-3383 GCA_964347085.1 uncultured Gemmatimonadota bacterium
GCTCGGTCTTTCCCGAGACGATCGTGGGTTCGGTGCAGGAGATCCTCGCCGCCGCTGCCATCACCGGCGCCAGCGCCCAGATCGTGCATCTCGCCTCATCCGGCGTCGGATCGATGAAGAGCTGCTTGGACATGATCGACGGCGCGCGCCGGAACGGCGTCGACGTGATGGCCGATGTCTACCCTTACCTCGCCAACAGCACGCGCCTCGAGTCGGCGCTCTACGATCCCGGATGGCAGGAGCGTTTCGGGGGCATCACCTACGACTCGATCATGCTAGTAGAGACGGGCAAGCGGCTGAACCAGGGTACGTTTGAGTACTGGCGCGAGAGAGGCGCGACGATCATTACGTTCTTTATCCCGAAGGACGAGCTGATCATGGCGCTCAAGCACCCGCACGTAATGGTGGCGAGCGATGGCGTCATTGTGGACGGGAAGGGCCATCCTCGTGGCGCCGGCACGTTCTCGCGTGTGATCGGCCGGCTGGCCCGGGATGAGGGGCACCTCACGTTGATGGAGGCGCTGCGCAAGATGACGATCATGCCCGCACAGCGCCTCGAGCGTGCTGCGCCGTCGATGCGCCAGCGCGGCCGGCTGAGCGTCGGTGCCTTCGCCGACATCACCGTTTTCGATCCAACCACGATCATCGATCAGGCTACCTATCGTGAGCCGGCGCGTTACTCGAGCGGCGTGCACTACGTGCTGGTGAATGGAGAGTTGGTTGTAGATGATGGAGAGCTCGTGGACGGCGCAACGCCTGGGCGTCCGATCCGCCATTGAACGACGAGGGAACGCGTGGAGGTGAGATCATGGCTCGATTGTGGATTAACCGTTCGGCGGCCCTGCTTCTGTTGGGCTCGATCTGTAGCGCTGCGGCCGCCGCACCTGTGCCAGGGTCCGGGGACGAGCCTGTGAGCCCGGCAGCCGCTCAGCAGGCGGCCCAGCCGGACTGGCTCCCGGATGCCGTGGCCGCCCTGGAGCGCGAGCTCGTGGCCAAGCACGGTGAAGGTCAGCGAGCGCGTGCCCAGCGCGGCCTGCAGCAGGTGGCGGACTTCTGGCGCTCGGAGGACGGCGACCGACCGACCTTCGAGAGTTTCGTGCGCCGGAACTTCGCCGGCGATCAGGCAACCCTCGACGTCACCTTCCAGCGCTTCCAATACCTGCTGGAGCAGCTCAACGGGCACATGCTCGAGATCATCCTCGAGTTCCGGCGCCAATCCGACCTCGATCGCGGGCCGATTCTCCCCCTCGACGAAGTCTTTGCCGCCTACGACCCGTCGGCGCACATCACCGACGACTTCTTTGCCAACAAGCTCGCCTTCATCGTGCTGCTCAACTTCCCACTCACCACGTTAGAGCAGCGACTCACGGAGGGAGCGACCTGGAGTCGGCGCGATTGGGCGGAGGCACGCCTGGCCCAGGCCTTCTCGAAGCGGATCCCCGCCGACGTGCAGCTCGAGGTCTCGCGCGCTGGCGCGCAGGCCGACCAGTACATCGCCGAGTACAACATCTGGATGCACCACCTGCTCGACGACCGCGGCCGCCGCCTTTTTCCTGCGGGCTTGAAGCTCCTCTCCCACTGGAACCTGCGTGACCAGATCAAGGCTGACTACAGCGACACCAACAACGGGCTGGCCAAGCAGCGAATGATCCAGCGCGTGATGGAGCACATCGTCCGCCAAACGATCCCCGACATCGTCGTGAACAACCCGCACGTCGACTGGAAGCCTTACAGCAACCAGGTCGGGCCGGCTAAGGTCGCGGACTCGGATACGCCGACACCCGCAGACCTCGAGATTAGCGAGGCCCGTGAGCCCGACACCCGCTACGCCACGCTGCTCTCGACCTTCCGCGCCGCACGGCTCGTCGACCCGTACTCACCGACCGCGCCGACGCACATCGCGCGGCGCTTCGACGAGAACCGCGAGATTCCGGAGCAACGGGTCGAGGCGATGTTCGAGGCGATCCTCACCTCGCCGCTCTTGGCGCGGGTCGCCGGGGTGATCCAGTCGCGCCTCGGCCGGCCGCTCGAGCCCTTCGATATCTGGTACAACGGCTTCCGTCCCCGCGGCGCTTACAGCGAGGAAGAGCTCGACGGGATCGTGGCCGAACGCTACCCGACCGCTGAGGCCTACGAGAAGGACATACCGAACCTGCTCAAGGCGCTCGAGTTCCCCGAGGCGCGGGCCCGCGAGATCGCAGCCAACATCGTGGTCGAGCCGGCGCGCGGCTCCGGCCACGCCTGGGGCGCCGGGATGCGGGCCGCCAAGTCGCGCCTGCGCACGCGCGTCGGGGCCGACGGCATGGATTACAAGGGCTTCAACATCGCGGTCCACGAGATGGGCCACAACGTGGAGCAGACCGTCTCGCTCAACCAGATCGATCACTACCTGCTCCAGGGCGTGCCCAACACCGCGTTCACCGAAGCGCTCGCCTTCGTCTTCCAGAGCCGCGACCTCGAGCTCTTGGGACTCTCGTCTCCAGACGCCCGCACCCGGGCGCTCCAGGTGCTGGATGACTTCTGGGGGACCGCCGAGATCGGCGCCGTCGCTCTGGTGGACATGAAGGTGTGGCACTGGATGTACGATCATCCCGACGCGACCCCGGCCCAGCTGCGGGAGGCGACCGTCCAGATTTCAAAGGACGTCTGGAACCGTTACTACGCGCCCATCTTCAAGCAGCGGGATGTGGTCTTGCTCGGCATCTACTCACACATGATCCACTCGTGGCTCTACCTGCCCGACTACCCGATCGGGCACATGATCGCGCGGCAGATCGAGGGGCAGATGGAGAAGGCGGGGAGCCTGGGTCGGGAGTTCGAGCGCGTTTGCAAGGCCGGCAACATCGCGCCCGACCTGTGGATGAGGAACGCGACGGGCTCACCGGTCGGCCCCGAGGCCCTGCTGGCGGCGACGGAGCGAGCCCTGAGCCAGATCGCGGCCGGAGGCGCAGACTAGCGCGGGCGCTCAGACACGTTGCCGCAGCTGTCGTAGGCGCCGGAAGACGGTCGCGAGGGGATCGCCCGGCGTAGCCGGCGCCCAACTACCCAAAGCGAGATTCCGCTGGTCTACGCGAGTCCTGCGTCTCCCAACCCACGCCAAGCAGGTCAGCGGCCGCGGTCGCAACTAAGTCTCTCCTTCCGTTCCACAAAAGCTACTGGGTCGCCACTCCGCGGGACACGAACGGCAGTCACGGGCGCTGTGAACGCCTGAGTAATCAGACACCCTGGCCCCGGCGACGTCTCGCGCACCGTGACGACGAGTCGGCCCTCGCTCCGACTCACGTCCTCGATCGTGATGGCGTATCCCCCGGTCGGACGAGTCCCCATCGCCGCCGCGATCACCATATCGCGATCGAAGTCCACGCTGGGGACCTGGGGCGGCG
>CAYFXF010000129.1:0-3336 GCA_964347085.1 uncultured Gemmatimonadota bacterium
TCCAGCGCGTTGAGCGCGACTGCTACGAACACCTGGATCAGCCGCTCCGAATTGGCCCAGACGAGCGGCAGGTCGTACACGTATTCACGCTGTAGCTTGATCTTCTTGAAGCGTTGGTGGTGCAGTAGCAGCTTGAGCGTCTCCTCGACCGTGTCCTGAACGTCGACCGGACCCTTCTCGCTCGGCGGCGGCCGGCTGAAGGCGAGCAGGTCCTGAGCGATCCCCTTGCAGCGGTCGACCTCATTCTCGATCAGCGAGAGGAGCTCTTCGGCCTCGTTCGATTCGTCGATGCATTCGCGCACGGCGTCCACCCCGGCGGTGATCGTGGCGAGCGGGTTGTTGATCTCGTGCATGACGCCCGCCGCCATCTGGCCCAGCGCCGCGAGCTTCTCCGCATGCAAGATCCGTTGGGTGATCCGCTTCTGCTCGGTGACGTCCTCGCCGATCGTGATGACGTGCGTCACCTCGTCGGTCGCCGTGACGTGCATCGGGACTTTGGTCAGCCGGTAGTAGCGCGACTCGCCCGACGCCGTCGACTCCACCTCATAACGCCGGATCTCGTCCGTCTTGAAGACCTCTTCCAGCTCGGAGCTGATCTTGTCGCGGGGCTGGCGGTACAACACGTCGAACACCGACTTGCCAATCGCCTCCTTGCGCGCAACGCCCTGCGTGCCCGTCTCTCGCTTGCGGTTCCACGCCACGATCCGGTAATCCGGGTCAACCACATAGAGGCCGAGGGGAAGTGCATCGACGATGTGGCCCATAAGCTCCTGAGCCGACTCGAGGTCGCGAAGCTGCTCGTCCTGCTTGGCTTCGCGCGCGCGCGCACGCGCGAGACCGATGCCGACCCGCAGAAGCTCGGCCAGCGGGGCGAGCTCCGGCACGGCCCCGGCGTCGGACTCGGACTCGATCACCCACACCGCGCGTTCCGGGCCGTCCAGCTCGAGCGGCCAGACGACCTGCGCGCGGCTCTCGGCCGCGAGGGCCAGGCCCTCGAGATCTCCCGACCGGCTGAGCGGCGCCGTCAGGCTCTTCGCCCACTCCGCCGCCTGGGGCGCCAGCGCCTCGGCCGCCAGACCGTCAGGCGGATAGACGGCCAGAAGTTCCGTATCGCCATTCGCACAGCGCCAGAGGGCGGAGCGAAGCTCGAGCGCTCGGCCTAGCGCCGACAGGGCTTGGTTCAGGCCATCTCCCCCGTTCGCCAAGAGCCGGTCGACAATTTGACCGATGAGCTGAGGAGTTGATGTGCCGCGGGTTACGGCCGTTTGACGTTCCATACAATCAGGTTCTCGGGAGGGTCGGAGGGAGAGGACGGTTAAAACTACCGCCGCAGAGGCCGCATGACAAGGGGCCTTGTGGCCACTTCGGTCAGAATGCCCTCGCCCCCTCGGTCAGGCTGACCGAACCGAAGGCCGGTAGCCGGGCGTCAGCGGGGGCGGTTGGAGGGCCTAAGTAATTGAGATATATAGCCTTATACCTTGTGCCCCCCTGCGGCACGCCGCTTGCCCTTCGTTACGGCCGCCGGGCGAGGCCCGGTTTGAAAAGAGCGAAGTTGGTGAGTGTGCAGTAACTGAATCGTGACAGCAGGTGCCGGAGGTCGTCCGGTACAGGTCAGCCCGCTCGTTCCTAATTAGAAGGCAAGGACACACGGGGGGAGGTCGGCGGGCGCTTTGATCGGATGACCCCGGCGCGTTAGAAGAGCGCCCCGGGTTGGTTTGTGTGACTGAGCTTGATACAAGCGTCTGACTAGGCGGGAGTCGGCGCAGCCTGGCACACGGCCACCCGGGGTTTTTTTTGTCTATCGGCGGAGGCCCCGTTCCCAACTCTCCCGGAGTTGACATGTAGCGGCCCCGGGGTCAGCCGCGCCCATGACGGCGGAGATCACGGCGATCCCCGCAGCGCCCGCCGCCGCCACCGCGCCCGCGTTGGCGGCGGAGACGCCTCCGATCCCCACCACCGGAATCGAGACCGCTCGTGCGACCCGGCGGAGCCGATCCACGCCGATGACCTCGCCGAGCACCTCCTGCTTGGAGCGAGTGCCGAACAGCGAGCCGACGCCCAGGTAGTCCGCGCCGTCCGCCTCGGCCTGACGTGCCGTTGCCTCTGTGTCAGCAGAACGCCCGATCAAGAAATCTCGCGGTGCCAGGCGGCGTACCGCTGCGACGGGGACGTCGTCTTCACCGAGGTGGACCCCGTCTGCCCCGGCAGCGAGGGCGACGTCGTAGCGGTCGTTGACGAGGAAGAGGGCATCGTAGCGCTGGCAGAGGGGCTTGAGATCCCGGGCCAGTGCGAGAAGGGTGCCGCTCGCCACCTGCTTGTCTCGCAGCTGGATCGCGGTGGCTCCGGCCGCCAGGGCGGTCTCGGCGACGGCGAGCCAGCCGCGCCGGCCGGCGAGCCGGCGGTCGGTGATCACCATCAGCCGCAAGCGCCTCGGCAGCTCCGCGCGTTTCATGTCGCGTCAACGTGTCGGTGCGCGCCGCCGGCCATCCCGCAGGCGCTGCACGGCTCGGTTGTGCTCGCCGAGCGTGCGGGAGAACTCGTGACGCCCATCCTCTCGAGCCACGAAATAGAGGTAGGGGACGGACGCCGGGTTGAGCGCCGCGTCGATGGCCGCGGCGCCGGGCGAGCCGATGGGACCGGGCGGCAGCCCGTCATGGGTGTAGGTGTTGTAGGGGTTGTCGGCGACCGAGTCGATATGGCTGAACAGGAGGCGGCTCTGGCGGGACTCGAGGGCGTACTGGACCGTCGGGTCCGCCTGCAGGCGCATGGGCCGGCGCAGCCTGTTGTGGAAGACGGCCGAGATGAGCGGCATCTCGTCCGCCCAGCGCGCTTCCGCCTGGATTATGCTTGCCAGGGTGACGATCTCGCGCTCGCTCATGCCGATCGAGTCGAGCGCCGCACGTCGGCCGGGCGTCCAAATCTCGCGATAGCGGCCGACCATGGACGCGGCGATCCGCGCGAGCGGCACGCCTTGGGCGAAGCGATAGGTCTCCGGGAAGAGGTAGCCCTCGAGATTCGGGCCGGGCGCGGCCAGCGAGTCGGAGAGCGCCGGGTCGAGGAACTGCTGGGCCGCGGAGTCGGCCGCGACGCCTGAGATCGGCGCGACCCGCTCCGCGATCTCCGCCGCCGTCCACCCCTCGGGGATCGTCACCGCCAGTGTAACGACACGGCCGGCGACCAGCGCCTCCAGGGTCCGGGACCAGCCGCTGCCCGGCGCGAGGTCGTAGGTACCCGCTTTGATCCGGGCGTCGGCGCCGCGAAATCGCACGTAGAGCTCGAACAGCCGCGGCCAGCGCACGACCCGGTGGGCGGCCAGGGTGTCGGCCACGGCGGCGA
>CAYFXF010000130.1:0-3320 GCA_964347085.1 uncultured Gemmatimonadota bacterium
ACTGTCTGTAGTTTCACTGTCCTCGAGGTACAGATCTATCTGCCGTCCCAACAAGCCACCCTTTGCATTGATGTCATCAATCACCATCTTGGCCACGTTTGCATTGGCGATACCGCAGAACGACAAAGCACCCGTCTGGTCCGTGACTACGCCCACCTTGATCGATCGACCAACTGAAGTTGTTGATTTGTTCATGGCGTTCTCTCCTCTCAAAACTGGTTATCGGTGAATAGGCGCTGGATCAGGCGCGGGCGAACGGTGCCGCCTTTCAAAAGCGATCACGCCTACGCGGTCACCGCCTGAGCCCGTTTGTCCAAGAGCGAAGTAAGCGACCTGTTTACAACCGATATAGACGGATGTCAATAGCGGAAGGGGCGCCCACTTGACGCCTAACGGAGGCTCGGGCGCTCAGCTGCCGCGCCTTGTTAGGCGGCATAGCGGACTGCGAAGATGAGCAAGGCCAGGACCAGCAGGCTCGCGAGAAGGGACAAGACGAGTCGAGCATCGGCCTTGCGGTAGGCCTCGAACTGAGCGGAGAGCGCCGGATCGGGAAGCTTCTCGAACTCGCGGCGCGCAACGAACCGGGCGAATCGATCGCGCCGGACACTTTGCAGGTATCCGGGGCGCGGGCGACCCAGCGCCTCATAGGTCTCCGGGTGCCGCGTGGCGAGCGTCTGCGCGAGCTCCCGCCCTCTCCGGATCAATCGTGCCATCAGGAACAGCGCGCCGATGAGCCAAGCCAGGGCAAAGACGCCGAGCGCCTTCTCGAATCCCATGCCGCCTACCGGTTACCTGTTTCAGCTGCGCCCAGCCGGCACGCGAGGGTCGCACGAACGCACTGCTGTCTCATGGCTTCCACATTCGTTCCTACTCGGCGCGCTCGAGGATGCCGTCGTCGATCGCGGCTTGGCGCCACCTGGCGGCGTGCTCCTTCCCGCTGACCCCGGCAGCGTCCCCGTCGGCATATAGAATCTCGTAGAGTTGATACTGATCACGATCCCCGGTCTCCGGATCTCGCAGGCCTGCCTGACCCCGTTCGCAGTACTCGATTCGGTCGCGTAGGCCGATCAGCTGACGAGATGCCATGATCGAGTCGATAACCTTGAATACCAGTAGAGCGATGCGCGCCGACGCGCCGCTGGTGTCGGCCGACATCCGACTGACGAGCCGCGTGCCCTGCCCCTCGGCCGACAGCTCGTAGCTCGTCACCAGCCGGGCCCGCGACCCAGCGAAGATCGCGCCACCGACCCACCATGCGAGCGAGCGGCCCGGGTTTATGTGACGGAGGTAACCGATGGCCGTTGCGTCGCCCAATCGAGCCTCCGGGATCCACGACACGATGTGCCACGCCGAGGTCCTGCGACCGTTATCGAGCCAGTCGACGCTGTACCAGCCCGCACCGCGGCCCAGCTGACAAACCCAGGGCCAGACGCGTTCCGGAGGCGCAGCGACCGAGATCGCCCGCGTCATCGCCACCCGGACCCGGGGACCGCCTTCGAGAAACTCGTCACCCGGCATCCGGCCCGCGCGCTCTTCGGGGGTCGAGCCCCAGCGCATCCCCCAACGCAAGAGAGCTGCCCCGCCGAGGAGCGCCAATCCGATGAAGGCCGCCGCCCAGATCATGACCAGGACCCGCTCACCGGTCGCTTCGACGCCCGGAACCCCCGGCCGCCCTGCCCGCCCTGAAACCACGGAACAACAAGACGAAACCGATCAGGGTGACCGCGCCGGCGAGCAGGACCCCCCAGACCGTAAACCCGACCCCGACCATATTCCACCAGTTGAGGGCAGCCACGGCCAAACAGACCCAGCCTGCCGCGAGAATCACACGCCCACCGCTTGCCATCCGTCGTCCTCCGATTCCGATTGCCAGCCCTCGCGGCCGCACGGATCCGCGTTTCGCCTGCCCGGCAACGACCCGGCCCGATGAGGAAGCGGCCGGACCGCGGAATGAGAGTAAAGACAATCTACGGCCATGACCGGAACGTTGCCCGCGTCAGGCTCGGGCCTCGCTCTCCGCAATGTGCCACCATTCTCGGAGTTCCCGGCACAGCCCCTCGTCGTCGAACTCAAGCAGAAACACGCCGTCCAGTACCGCCCTCGTACCCGAGGAAACGCGGGTGAACTCAGCCCACCATCTGGCGATCCCTCGATCCCCGGATAAAGCGACAACTTCATAAGAGAAGCGTACGTCGGATTGGTTTCGAGTCGCGTTCCCCCAATACTCCCGAACCCCATCGCGGCCGTGCGCTGGAGCTTGGAATGGCGTCTCGTAATAGCTTGCATCCTCGCTGAACAGAGCGGCTGCCGCCGCCGGATCGCGGGTCTCCCACGCTCGTCGGTAACCCTCGAGCCAGGTCTTGAGCTCAGTCTCGTTCACTTTTTCCAAGACGTCTAACGGACCTCGCGCTCAGCTGCGCGCCCACGCTGGCCGGGATCGCCGAGCCGCCACGGCCCGCCGCCAGGATACACCAGACCCGGAGCAGTCGACAAGGAGCCGCAGAGGAGCGCCGCCGGGACGGCGAGTCGGCGGCGCGTTGTTAGGCAGCATGCTCGGGGCGGTGGGCGAAGAACTGCGAAGAGGGCCCGAGGACTAGAAGGAGGAAAAGGAGCGAGAACGTCAGGACACGAATCCAGAGAACGGGCGCGAGGCCGTAGGTGGCGAGCGTAACGAGCAAGCTCGAAACACACCACGCAAGGAAGAGGACGCGCGCCCATCGCCTACCCGTGAGCATGAAACAACCGGACAGAACAAGCACCAGAGACGCGAGCAGCGAGTATCCGACGTGAAAGGAAAACGGTAAAGGGAGAACCGCGTCGTTATTAAGCACTCGGATCGCCCCCTGAAGGCTCCGGTAGGCGTCGGCGTCCAGCAGTGCGAACAACTTGGGGTAAAGCGTGAAGACGCCCCACACGATCGCGAACCACGACACCGCTGTGATACGAAACGGTCGTCTCAACTCAGAACTCCGACACGCCGCCTAGCGGCTGCGAGCTGAGCGGCGCCGCCCTTCGTGACGCTGGGCGGCGCGCACGTGCCCACGCCGGGAGCCCCGAGGCCGGGGCGGCAGGCAGGCTGGGGGGCCCCATCCAGCCCCCGCTGACCCAGGACGGGAACGTATTCCCTGGGTCCTCGCTTCGGATATCCCGGAGCTATCTACGCGGAGGCCGGCCAAGGGCTTCCGTCATCCGCGCGTCGACTTCACCTCGTGGACCCAGTCACACGTGATGCCGGACTTCGCATGATGCTTGTGGATCGCTTCGAGGTTCGGGGCGTCCAGCACGCAATAGATCTTGTTGTCCTTCTCGCTGAACAGGAT
>CAYFXF010000131.1:0-3296 GCA_964347085.1 uncultured Gemmatimonadota bacterium
CAGCGATGCCTATCGCCACAGCCGGCCGCTGGCGTGTGTGGCGTTCGGGCCACAAACAGGGGAGGCAGAAAGACAGGGTATGGACGGCGACGATGAAGCCCTCTGGCGCGCAGTCGATCGGCTGGCAAAAGTCTTCAAGTCGTCCGGCCGGATATCCGATGCGATTGGGCGAGTGCGATTGGGCGAATTCCTGGTAATTGCTTCCGGGACGGACGAGGAAGGTGCACGCAAGCTAGCCCAGCGCCTGGTCGCCGCGGCAAAGGCGCCGACCCCCGGGGAATTACAGACGGTGGCAGGCTACACCGGCGTGGCCAACGCGCGGGCAGCTGGCCTCCGACCCGCAAGCCTGGTCGCCGGTGCAACGGCGGCGTTACGACAGGCGCAGGGGGAACCTGGCAAAGATTCGATTCGCCGCTACGAGCTGAACAACGAGATCACTACGTCTCAGACGTGAAGCGCATGCCTTGCACTTACGGCAAGCTTGGCGAGCGTCGTGTCGCTGCCGCGACATGCACCGGCAGGCACCCTCCCGGGGGACGTCGCACGCTCACAACGGTATGGCGGGGTGTCGCCTCGAGTCAACTTGACAACGCGGCCAGAGTTCGCTATTGTGGCAATCCTGCGACTCCCGCCTCGTGTGGCCAGCTGGGTCAGCATTCACGCCACACGCGCTGGGCCCCTGGATGAGCGGAGGGGAGCCTAGGTCAGACTAGACCAGCCACAGCCGCGCCCGCCGCGGCGATGCTGGTCGACGTTACATCACCAGAAGCGGTCGGAGGCTCCCCCATGCGTACTCTGTCCGGCAACCCGACCGACGGAAGCCGTCGGGACAGGACAACTGCCAGCCCAGCTCACCCCATAGATTCCGCCGCGGTCGCGGAAGACGCCCGCCTCAGAATCCTTGTCGTAGACGACGATCACACGCTACGCGAAAGCTGTGCGAGCATCCTAGAGCTGGATGGCCATGACGTAACGCTCTCGGCTCGTGGGGACGAGGCGCTCGAAGCCCTGCGCCGCAAACGATTCGATGTGGCGCTCATCGACCTCTACATGTCGTCGGTCCCCGGAACCGAGCTAATGCGAGTGGGTCTAAAGGCCAATCCCGATCTCATCGCTATAGTCATTACCGGTAAACCGAGCGTCGATTCCAGTCTGGACGCGCTTCGCGTAGGAGCCTGGGACTATCTGCCGAAGCCGTTCTCGGCCTCTCAACTCCGGGTGCTGGTCGGACGTGCGGCACACGCGGTAGGCGCGATGCGCAAGACGCAGGAACAGCAGCACGAGCTCGAGGACCAGCACGGACACAGCGAAAAAGTCACAGCCCTGGGAGTCTCGCCCGCATTTCGCCGGATAATGGAGATCGTCCGTCGTGTAGCTTCCACTGATGCGTCGGTGTTCGTCACCGGCGAGAGTGGCACCGGGAAAGAACTGATCGCGCAGTTCATCCATCATCACAGCCGCCGGCACCGGAAGCCTCTCGTGCCGCTCAACTGTGCTGCACTTCCCGAGACCCTGCTCGAATCGGAGATGTTCGGCCACTGTAAAGGCTCGTTCACGGGCGCCATACGGGACAAGCCTGGGCTGCTGGAGATCGCCGACGGTGGCACGATGTTCCTGGATGAGATCATAGAGATGAGTCAGCCCATCCAGGCAAAGTTGTTGAGGGTGATCCAGGATGGCGTGGTTCGTCGAGTCGGAAGCACGAAGACGGACGCGGTGGTCAACGTCCGCTTCATCGCGGCCACCAACCGCGATCCTGAGGAGGCCGTCGAGTCGGGCGCACTCAGGCAGGACCTTTTCTACCGCTTACGGGTCGTTCCGCTCCGCGTGCCACCCCTCAGGGAGCGACCCGAAGATGTGCCCATACTCGCCGAACATTTTCTGTTCCATTATTGGAAGCGCCATCGAGAGCGTAGCGCTGAGCCGCCACGCTTCACACCCGCCGCCCTGCACGCATTACAGACGAGGCCCTGGCCGGGAAACGTACGGGAACTCCAGAACGCCATCGAACACGCTGTGGTCTTCCTTGAGCCCGGAGCGGAAATCACACCGGAAGACATCCCCTCGATAGACGAGAACGGACCGGTTCACGGATTCGGGGGCGTGTCCCCGAGTTTCGAGTGGCTGGACGAACCCTATCATGCGGCCCGGGACCGCGTCACCGCCGAGTTCGAGCGTAGATACCTGTCGTGGGTTGTCAATCGAGCTAATGGCAACATGTCCAAGGCAGCCCGTATCGCCGGTATCGATCGGACGACCATCTATCGGCTAATGGAGAAGCATGAGCTACACCGGGAAGCTTTGATCGCAGAGAGCGGTGGCTCGTAAAATGAGTGCTGATGCCGTGGGTCGCCGCCCGACTGTTCTTCCCAAGAAGACGCCGGCCGGCAGCCGGCCGGCCGGGTCGAGCCATGCCTTCAGCCTCCCGGCGCGCTCCGCACTTCCCCATGTAGATCAAACCCCCGAACGGAACGACGTACCAGAGCTCGAGGACCAGCCCTTCGGGCCGGACAGCCCGGAGCTCGTGTCCGAAATCGCTCACGACCTTCGTTCCCCACTGACGTCGATCCTGACCCTGGCCGAGACCCTGCGTCGCGGCCACAGCGGTGACGTCAATGCGCTCCAGCGACGGCAGTTGGGGCTTATCTATAACGCCGCTTTGGCGCTGAGCGCCACGGCCAGCGACCTGATAGAGCTGGCCCATGGTGGTGATCGCCTGACTCAGCGACAACGCTCACCCTTCTCATTGACGGAGTTGCTGGAATCGGTGCGTGACATGGTGTGCCCGATGGCGGAGGAGAAGGGTCTGGAGCTGCGTATTCTAGCCGACTCCCCAGATCGGCGGATTGGCTACCCTCTGGCCTTGAGTCGCGTGCTGCTCAACCTCACCACCAACGCTCTGAAGTTTACGCAGACAGGCTTCGTAGAAGCCGCCGCACGTTCGGTGGGGCCCAGCTGCTTGGAGGTGTCCGTGCGCGATACGGGGAGAGGAATCAAACCCGGTGCCCTGAAGACACTCTATCAGCCATTCCGGCAAGCTCCGGGCGGCGCTGGACACAACTTCTCCGGAACGGGCTTGGGCCTCTCGATCTGTCGGCGGCTTGTCCGGGCCATGGGCTCCGAGCTTGAACTTGAGACGCGGCCCGGCTGGGGGACGCGTTTCTACTTCCGCTTGGAGCTACCCCCTGCTGCACACACACTCCCTGGCCGCGAAACCTATGGCCTATAGCGTGGGCGTCACTCAGCGTTGCAGAGGCTCCCGAATGCTTCGTGACCTGGCCAGGGGCGCGCGCCTG
>CAYFXF010000132.1:0-3294 GCA_964347085.1 uncultured Gemmatimonadota bacterium
CTGGGACAAGGTGATGAATCTTGATCGCTGCGGGCTTGCCTAATCTCAGCGAAAAGGCTTGCCGCCTAACAGGCGCATGCAGCTGCGGAGGTGCGGGCGTTGCTCAAGGAAGTGGTTGATATGAGTAGTCGAGCAGGAGCTTTTGACGATCGGCTAGGGCGTTATCCACACGGGAGTGCGCCCGCAGCTGATGCGCACAGGCGTTAGGCAGCAGGCCCGATCGTTTCGGTGGGCGATCCCACATCCTGATTGACGCGAAGGAAGTGACAAATGACAGTTCCCGAACACGCGGTTTACTATCTCGAAATCGTGACACCAGACGTCCAGGCAGCATGCGACCTGTACAGCAAAGCGTATGGCTGGCGCTTTCAGGCGGTGGGACCCGAATTAGGAAACTCGTTCGTGGCGTCACTGCCGGGCGGCTCGCTCTGCGGCATTCGCGCCCCGATGCATGGTCAGGAGAAACCGATCGTGCGTACCTACCTCCGCGTCACCGATATCGAGAGCGCCATTCCCCCGAGAGGTTCGTGACGCTTCGGGCTCCCTTGTTGCCACGAGACCCGACAAGTACGATCCGCCGTGAGGTACTTCTCATGCCGCCTAACAAGCGTTTGCAGCTGGCGCTGCAGCCCTTGCAGGTACGTCCTTTGCCCTCACGTGGCCTCGGCTTCATCATGAATGGAAGCTACATACTGGTTGCCTCTGTTCCGAAGACCCCCGCGCTCCAGCGGGGCGCAGCTGAAACGCTGATCCGTTAGGCGGCTGCCCGAGAAGTCATAATCATGCCGACTGTGCTATCGCACGAAGAGGCGCGCCGAGCCTACGATAGGATCGGTTCGCTACAGGATTCCCAGGCCTTCTACGAGGATCGCGCCACCGATATGCTCCTGCGCCATGGGGACTTCGACTCCGCTGAGGCAGTGTTCGAGTTTGGCTGTGGCACCGGACGCTTTGCGCTACGCTTGTTCACGGAGTTTCTCTCGCTCAACGCCTGCTACCGCGGGGTAGACATCAGCCCAAAGATGGTGTCCCTTGCTCAAGTGCGTCTCGCACCCTACTCAGCCCGCGCCCAGGTGATTCTTACAGAGGGCGAGCCTCCGGTCGATGAACCGGCGGATTCTTGCGATCGCTTCGTGTCTAACTACGTCTTCGACCTTCTTTCAGAACAGGACATTCGGGCTGTCTTGCGAGAAGCGCGCCGGATGCTTCGCCCGGACGGGTTGTTGTGTCTGGCGGGCCTCTCCACTGGCGTGGGCCCGCTCTCGCGCACCGTGGCAAAGGTTTGGACCTGGATTCAGGCTCATCGGCCGTCAGCCGTGGGAGGTTGTCGGCCAGTGGATCTGCTGCCGTTCCTACCGGCGTCTGCCTGGCAGGTTCGACACCACGCAAAGCTGGTGGTGTTTGGCATCACATCGGAGGCACTGGTCGCCCAGCGTCGTTAGCAAGGCAGCCGCCTAACAAGCGTTTGCACCTGACGCGGGCGCCGTTCGATGCACAGCCTTAGATTCTTCTCAGGGAAGTTCCGTGGCCGGGCCGCGCCCCAAGACCGGGCGCGGGCGCTGCCGCGCAGCTGAAACGCATATGCGTTAGGCGACAGCTACATATTTATTGAATCAATGCTCCGCGAAATCCTTCTGTACACCGGTTCAGCTGCAACGTGCTGATTGCCTTTGTTCGTATGACCCCCATGTTCGAACGGGGCGCAGCTGAAACGCATAACCGTTAGGCAGCACGTTGGCCTCGAAAGCGCTCATGGCGCGAGCAAGAGGTACTCCAATATGGGAGACAGTGGCGCTTCCGTAGGTTCGGCCTCAACATCGATCTTGTTCGCTGTGGCAGTGCTGGCTGGAACTGTCACGGCGTGCCAAGCTCAGCCGCCCGCGTTCTCAGCCGATGACTTGGCGGCTCTTACGGAAAGAATTGAGGCGTACGTTAAGGCCGAGCGAGCAGGTGACTGGGATACCTGGTCTGAAATGCTTACCGACGATGTTGTGCAACTTCCGCCTAATCAGCCTGCCATAGAAGGCAGGGCGGCCGTCAAGGCGTGGGCGGAAGCCTTTCCTACGATCACCGAGGTGACCCTTACACCCCTTGAGATCGATGGTCGTCAGGATCTCGCCTTTGTGCGCGGCAGGTATTCAATCACGATTGTAGTTCCTGGCGTTGGCGACGAAGCCGCGGATAGCGGGAAGTACGTCAACGTCTGGAGAAAACAGGCTGATGACTTGTGGCTTCTGGCGATTGGCATATGGAATTCGGACTTGGTGGAAAGCCACTAGTGTTTAGGGCTACGGCCGCCAGCCACCGCTCACGTGCTGCCTAACAAGCGTTTGCAGCTGGCGCTGCAGCCTTTCAAACTGAGGCTCTCGGCCCAGTGGGTGGCGAGTTCATTGTGAGTGGAGGGTTAGTTTGAGTTGCCCTTGCTCTGTTGACCTCCGCGCTCCAGCGGGGCGCAGCTGAAACGCAGAGTCGTTAGACAGCTTCATTGCTCAACTCCATGGTGGCAGTGGCCTGGCCATGCCGGCAAGACCTCTCGCGGTCGTGCCGGGCATTCTCAGGGGCTTGATGAGGCGATGAAAGCGATCGTCCAAGAGAGGTACGGATCTCCTGATGATCTGGAGCTCCGAGAAGTCGACGAGCCGGAGGTCGGCGAGGAAGAAGTCCTCGTGCGCGTACGAGCGGCCTCGCTTCATCCGGACGTGTGGCACGTCGTGTGTGGGCGACCCTATGTCCTTCGCCTGATGGGTGGTGGGTTCTCCAGACCCAAGAACCCGATTCCCGGGACGGACATGGCGGGAATCGTCAAGTCCGTCGGCAACAACGTGACGCAGTTCCGACCGGGAGACCCGGTGTTCGGCGAGACCATCGTGAAGCAGCAATGGATCCACGGCGGCGCCTACGCGGAGTATGTCTCCGTCCACCAGGACCTGCTGGCGCTGAAGCCGGACAACGTGACGTTCGAGCAAGCCGCCTCCGTCCCGACTTCCGGGTTCATCGCTCTACAGAACCTCCGCGGCGTGAGTCAGTGGCGACCGGGGAAGGAGGTGCTAATCAACGGTGGTGGGGGCGGGGTGGGTTCGCTCGCCTTGCAGATCACGAAGGCTCAAGGCGCACACGTGACCGCCGTGGACAGCTCGAGCAAGCTGGACATGCTTCGCTCACTCGGCGCAGACGAGGTCGTCGACTACACGCGGGAGGACTTCACCCGACGTGGCGTTCGCTACGATCTCATCTTCGACGTCCCGGGGAACCGCCCGTTCTCCGCCTTCAGGCGCGCGCTGAAACCTGACGGGA
>CAYFXF010000133.1:0-926 GCA_964347085.1 uncultured Gemmatimonadota bacterium
CCGCCCTGCTCCGGGAGGTAGGAGCGCTGATGGACGGCCACTTCCGCCTCAGCTCCGGACGCCACTCCCCGGTCTTCGTGGAGAAGTTCCGCCTCCTCCAACACCCCCCCGCCACGGAGCAGCTCTGCCGCCTCATCGCCGACCGGTTCCGGGGCGAAGACCCGCAGCTGGTGGCGGGCCCGACCACGGGCGGGATCATCCTCAGCCATGAGGTGGCGCGCCTCCTGGGGCTGCGCGGGATCTTCGCTGAGAAGTCGGAAGGGGGCCGCGATTTTCTGCGCGGCTTCGAGGTCCGGCCGGGCGAGCGCACCCTCATCGTCGACGATGTCCTGACCACCGGCGCCAGCATACGTGAGGTGATCGAGGCGGTGAGGAGGGAGCGCGGCGAGCCAATAGGCGTCGGCGTGCTGGTGGACCGCAGTCCGCCCGAGGCGGATACGGACTTCGGGCTGCCGCTGTTCGCCTGCGTGAAGCTGGACCTGCCCGCTCACGAAGAGGGCGCCTGCCCCCTCTGCGACCAGGGACTGCCGCTGACGGTGACGTGACGCGCTCCCGTTCGGGAGGAGGAGCGGCCGCGCGCCGGTGAGCCGCTAGGCGGCCGGTCGAGGGAGAGGGCTGCGCATCGTAAGGAGAAGGGGCACCGCCAGGAGGCCGGCGGCGGCCAGGAGCACGAACGCCAGACGGTAGCTCTCCGTCTCGTCGTACACCCAGCCGGCGAACACCGGCCCGATCAGCCCTCCGAAGGTCGCGATGGTGAACACCAGGCCCTGGATGGCGCCGAAGGCCCGCATGCCGAACATGTCGGCCTGAAGCGCGGGCCGCACCGGGATGATGCCGCCCCAGCCGAGTCCGAACAGCGGCAGCACGAGGATGATCTGCCACGCTTCGTAGATGGTGGCGAAGAGGAGCACGGCCAGGCCGAGACA
>CAYFXF010000133.1:999-3235 GCA_964347085.1 uncultured Gemmatimonadota bacterium
GCTGGTGAAGAACGGGATCTGGTGCACGATGATCGCCATCGCCCCCAGGTTGCCTAAGGTTATGGCCAGCGAGAGTCGCCAGAAGGCGGAGGTGCGCACCGCCTGTCCTACCGCGAGCCCTTCCAGTTCGTCGATCCGCGGCGGCTGCGGGACCCGGCCTCCGTCCATGGGATCGGGCGGCTCACCGTCGGGCCAGAGACCCATCTCTTCCGGCCGGTTGCGGACGCTGAGGGCTAGGGGGATGCAGACGGCGACCTGGACGGCGGCGATGATGAGGAGGGCGTTGCGCCAGTCGAATGTGGAGATGAGCCAGGCAAGGACGACGACCATGACGCCGCTGGCACCGGCGCCAACCGCCATCATCGCCATGGCTCGGCCGCGGCGGCGGCGAAACCAGCGGGCGACGGCGACCATGCCGACGGGGCCGGCAGCCGCGCTCATCCCAATTGCGATGATGACGACCGAGCCGTAGAAGCTCCAGAGGTTCTGGGTGCGGCTGAGAAGGATGAAGCCGAGCGCCACCGTGGCCACCCCCACCACCATCAGCCGCCGCGGCCCGACACGGTCGACGACGAAGCCGACGATCGGAGCGGCGATGCCACCGACTTCGGTGCGCAGGGAGAAGGCGAATGAGGTGGCGGCGCGGCTCCAGCCGAACTCGTTGACGATGGGGTTGAAGAGGGCGCTAAAGCCGTAGAAGAAGGTGCCCCCGGTGAGGAAGAGGATGGTGGCGGAAGCGAAGACGATCCACCAGCCGAAGAAGACACCGGCTCTGGAGGCGACGAGGGTACCGATGCTCACGGGGACGATCCGCCTCGTATGATAGCCTCGGCCACAGCTATGAGGAAGGGCTGCCGGCGGAGCGTTCGTTGACACGCCAGAAGAGGGCCAGCATAGTAGTCGAGGGGGCCCGTAGCTCAGCGGTAGAGCTCCGGACTTTTAATTGGTCCCGGCCCATCCACCCTGAAGCAGAGGCGTCCGTCAGACACGAAATCCGCGCATCCCCTGCGGATTTCGGCTCTCCGTCCGCGAACTTCAGCACCGGATTCGACCCTTTTCGGCGACAAGGCGCGAAACGGGTCCGGTGCTACGCGCTTGACCGCCGGACAATTCACAGCCACCGGAAGGAGGTCCGATCATGGTGGCACGATATGTCCGGCGGTGGGAAGAGATGGACAAGACGGACACGCTATTAGATGCCCTCTTCAAGTCGTACGAGCTGTTCAACCGCAGCGAGCGGAAGTCGCCTCGCACGGTCCTCTGGTACGACGACAAGCTACGAGAGTTTCTTCGGTGGCTTGAGGACAATGGCTACGGCAGTACGTTGTCAGAGTTCGTGCCGGACCGCGTCAGGGAGTTCATCCTGCATCTCCAGGAAAAGAACGTCAAATACGAGCGCAACCCGTTCACTCCCACCCGGCCTGGCAAGCTGTCCGGCCACACCATCCGTGGCTACGTAAGGACGCTCAAGGCTTTCGCGTCGTGGCTATTCGATGACGGTTACACCGATGTGAACCTTCTGCAGCGATACCGCCTGCCGAAGGCCCGTCGGTCGGAGCCGGAATGGCTGAGCCCCGAGGAGATCGAACGGCTCCTCAACATCTTCGACCGGAAGACGGCGGTCGGCGCCCGGGATTATGCGGTGACCGTCACGTTTCTTGACACAGGCCTCCGGTGCGCTGAGCTATGTGGCGTCACCCTGGCCAATGCCGACCTCGACATGGGCGAGCTGAAGGTGGTAGGCAAGGGTGACAGGGAACGCACGGTGCCGGTCGGCCTGCGAGCAGTGCGCGCTCTTCGCCGATACAGGGATCATTTCCGACCGCCACTCGAGGTGCCGGAGTTCTTTCTCACGATCGACGGCAAACCCCTAACAACCAGGGCGGTTCAGCTGATGGCGCGGAAGGCGAAGTTCGAAGCGGGCATTCCCCGCCTGCATATTCACCTCCTCCGCCACACGTTCGCCATCCACTACCTCATGGCCGGCGGGGACGTGTTCTCGCTCCAGAAGATCCTGGGCCACTCGACCCTCGAGGTGACCCGCATGTACGTGAACATGGCGAGCAGCCAGGTCAAAGAGAAGCACCGGCTCTACAGCCCCATGGACAACCTGCCACTCCAGAGCGAACGGGGCGGCAGGAAGCCGGTCAGGGAGGGGACACGCCTCTGGCGGGTGAAGTGATTCGGTAGACCAGGAAGCCCGCTCACAACAAGGGCTCGAATTTAGACCGACTGC
>CAYFXF010000134.1:0-319 GCA_964347085.1 uncultured Gemmatimonadota bacterium
TCACGCAGTCGTACACCTACTTCACCTGGCGCAACGCCAGGTGGGAGCTGGAGCAGTACTTCAGGGATCTCACCAGTGCCCCCGTTCGCGACTTCTTTCGGCCCAACCTCTGGCCCAACACGCCCGACATCCTAAACGAGTACCTTCAGACCGGCGGTCGCCCGGCTTTCATCGCTCGGCTGGTGCTGGCGGCCACGCTGGGCGCCAGCTACGGAATCTACGGCCCCGCCTTCGAGCTGTGCGAGCGCGAGCCTCGAGAGCCGGGCAGCGAGGAGTACCTGAACTCGGAGAAGTACGAGATCCGGTGCTGGAACCTCGA
>CAYFXF010000134.1:329-3214 GCA_964347085.1 uncultured Gemmatimonadota bacterium
GTCGTGGCCCAGGAGGTCATCCGCGAGACGGAGAGCCTGAGCCCGCTGATCGCCCGCGTGAACGCTATCCGCAAGGAGAATCCGGCCCTGCACAGCAACGAACTCCTGCGCTTCCACGAAGTGGACAACGAGCAGATCATCGCCTACAGCAAGCGGACAGAAGATGGTTCGAACACCATCGTCGTGGTGGTGAACCTCGATCCTCACGGTGCTCAGTCGGGGAGCGTCGAACTGGAGCTCGAGGAGCTGGAGCTGGAAACGGACAGGCCGTTCCAGGTACATGACTTGCTCACCGACTCTCGCTACCTCTGGGAGGGGACGCGCAATCAGGTCCGGCTGGACCCTGCCCAGCTGCCCGCCCACATCCTGCGCGTGCGGCGGCGGATGAGGACCGAGCAGGACTTCGAGTACTTCATGTGACCGGGGCCGGGCCGGAAGTGGCTGCCGACAAGACGCTGGACGACGATCCCCTCTGGTACAAGGACGCCGTCATCTACGAGGTGCCGGTGCGCGCCTTCTTCGACAGCGACGCCGACGGCGTCGGGGATTTCCAAGGGCTGACCGAGAAGCTGGACTACATCCAGGACTTGGGCGTCACGTCTGTCTGGCTACTGCCCTTCTACCCTTCGCCGCTCAAGGACGACGGCTACGACATCGCCGACTTCACCGGGATCAACCAGCTCTATGGGTCGCGGCGCGATTTCAAGCGGTTCCTGCGGGAGGCGCACCGCCGGGGAATACGCGTTATCACGGAGCTGGTGCTCAACCACACGTCGGACCAGCACCTGTGGTTCCAGCGCGCGCGGCGGGCCAGGGCGAGAAGTCGCGCTCGCGACTTCTACGTCTGGAGCGAAGACCCCAACAGATACAGGGAAGCTCGCATCATCTTCCGCGACTTCGAGCCCTCGAACTGGCGATGGGACCCGACGGCCAACGCCTACTACTGGCACCGCTTCTACAGCCACCAGCCGGACCTGAACTACGATAACCCGGCCGTGCGCCGCGCGATCCTGGCCGCCGTGGACTTCTGGTTCGGCGCGGGCGTCGACGGTCTCCGCCTGGACGCCGTCCCGTACCTCTACGAGCGGGAGGGCACGAACTGCGAGAACCTGCCGGAGACGCACGAGTTCCTGCGGCAGCTGCGCGCCCACATCGACGCCAGGTTCCCGGGCCGTATGCTCCTGGCCGAGGCTAACCAGTGGCCGGACGACGCGATCACCTACTTCGGTAACGGTAACGAATGCCACATGGCGTTCCACTTCCCGCTGATGCCGCGCCTGTTCATGGCCATCCGCATGGAGGACCGCTACCCGATAATCGAGATTTTGGAGCAGACTCCCGATATCGCCGAGGGCTGCCAGTGGGCGCTGTTCCTCCGCAACCACGACGAGCTGACGCTGGAGATGGTGACGGACGAGGAGCGGGACTACATGTACCGCATCTACGCCACCGATCCCCAGGGCCGCATCAACCTTGGCATCCGGCGCCGCCTGGCGCCTCTGCTGGACAACAACCGCCGCCGCGTGGAGCTGATGACCGCCCTCCTGTTCTCGATGCCCGGCACGCCCGTCATCTACTACGGTGACGAGATAGGGATGGGCGACAACATCTACCTCGGCGACCGCGACGGCGTCCGCACGCCGATGCAGTGGAGCGGCGACCGCAACGCCGGCTTCTCCCGGGCCAACCCTCAACGGCTCTTCCTTCCGGTGGTCACGGATCCGGAGTACCACTACGAGGCGGTCAACGTTGAGGCGCAGCAGAACAATCCGCACTCCCTCCTGTGGTGGATGAAGCGCCTCATCGCGCTGCGCAAGCGCTATCGCGCCTTCGGAAGGGGGAGCATCAAGTTCCTCGACCCGGAGAACCGCAAGGTGCTGGTGTTCGTGCGCCTGCACGAGGAGGAGCGTATCCTCGTGGTCGCCAACCTCTCGCGCTTCGTGCAGAGCGTGGAGATCGACCTCTCCGCGTACGAGGGGATGGTGCCGATCGAGATGTTCGGCGGCACGGTGTTCCCCCTGGTCGGTGAGCTGCCGTACTTCGTGACGCTGGGGCCGCACGCCTTCTACTGGTTCGCCCTGGAGCCCCCGGCCGTCGAATCCGAGGAGTCCGTCGCCATCGAGACCGGCATCCCAACCCTGCGCGTCGCCGGCGCCGCCAGCGATCTCTTGCGCGGCAACGCCCGGGCCGCGCTGGAGTCCGCTCTCCCCGGCTACCTGCAGGCCCGCCGCTGGTTCGGCGGCAAGGCGCGCAGCGTGCGCTCCGTCGCCATCGCCGAGGCGCTGCCGATAGGTCAGTCCGGGAAGGACCACTCAGGCTACCTTGCCATCCTTAGCGTCGAGTACGTTGAGGGGGAGCCGGAGTCGTACGTCTTGCCGCTGTGTTTCGCTGGCGAGGCGGACGCCGACCGCATTCTGCGAGACTCACCGCAGGCCGCCGTGGCGTGGATGGAGTTCGATGGCGGCGAGGGCCGCTTGGCCTTCGACGCCCTGTGGGACGCCGGCTTCTGCGACGACCTCCTGCGCGCCTTCCGCAGCGTGCGCGGGTCCGACGACGAGCGCCTGGAGCCGTCGGTGTCGAAGGCGGAGCAGAGCAACACCTCCGTAGTCTTCGGCGACAGGCTGATCCTCAAGCTGTTCCGCCGCCTGGACGAGGGGATAAACCCGGAGCTCGAAGTGGGCCGCTTCCTGACGGAGACGGCCGATCTCGCCAACGTCCCGGCCGCCGCCGGGTCTATCGAGTTCCGGAGCGGACGGGGCGAGCCGCAGACGGTGGCCGTCGTCCAGGGGCTCGTCCCCAATGAGGGGGACGCCTGGTCGTACACTCTTGACCAGGTAGAGGAGTACCTTGAGCGCGTGCTGGCGACGTCCCTCGAGTCGCACGGG
>CAYFXF010000135.1:0-3186 GCA_964347085.1 uncultured Gemmatimonadota bacterium
CCACGCCACGCATCTCGGCAAGTTCACAGGGGACGGGGTGACCTGCGCCTTCAATCCCAGAATGGTCACGGATCCGCCCTGGAACCTGCACGGCGGCGAGCCTCCCTTCCTGCTCGTCGACTTTCACCACCGCAGTGTCTGGACCGCAGCGAACGGGGACAAGCTCTATCTTTCCTCATCCGAGCCCGGCACGAACGTCATCAGTGTGACCGATGGGACGTTCAGCGCGATGGGGGGCGTCGCTGTGATCACCGGAGGTACGGGAAGGTTCGAGGGCGCTAGCGGCGCCGCTGAGTCTCCCGTGGTAATCAACGAACAGGTAACCTTCGAGGGCTGGATCCTGTATGATGCTTCGAACCGGAGGAAGCACTAGGTCATAAGTCTGACCGATGGGAAGAGCGGTGGGCAGCGCCAAGCTGCCCCCTCTCTTTTCACAGACGACGATCACACCTGCGAGTCTGGTGCTCGGACGGCACGTCGATCATTGGCACCGACATGATCTACGCGGCCGGGCAGCCGCCGTGCCTCGACTGAGCAAGTAACCACCAAGAATGGGTCGAACGGGGCGGTTCCTGTGGGGGCCGCCCTTCTGATTCTTCGTTTGCCCTTTCACAGTCTAACCGGTAGTATGGAAGTACGGGAGACAGCCCAACAGCAGTAGCGAGATGGGCTTCGCCAGCAGTGGAGACCGTCGTAGTGCATAGATAGCGTTCCTAGGTTTACCGTAGCATCAACTGGAGGAGAACCCGCCATGACCGAACAGGACCTGATCAAGATCGCCCGCGAAGTGGTCGATGCGTTCAACACGAGTGATTGGGAGCGTAGCAAGGCGCTGATGACCCCGGACTACCTCTACAACGAAGTGGGGACCCAGCGGCGCTTGCGAGGACCCGAGCAAGTAGTTGCGGCCTTACAGGGGTGGAAGCAGGCCATGCCGGATGCGAAGGGAACGGTGACAAAGGCCTGCGCCAGTGGCAACACGGTGACGTTGGAGATCACCTGGGAAGGCACCCAGTCCGGTCCGCTTGAGGGTCCGAGTGGTACGATTCCGGCATCTGGCAAACGCCAGGTCACGCCTGCGGCCTGGATTTGCACCTTCGAGGGAGACAAGGTCAAGGAGACCCACCACTACTTCGACATGATGGCCTTGCTCCAGCAGCTCGGTGGGCTGCAGTAGGCGCGGCCGGTTGGGCTATCTCCCGCCGAGCGCCGTGCGGCAGACTTGAACGCGTTGTAAGAGGAGAGGGGCGGTTCCTGGCGGGGCCGCCCTTCTCGCATCACGGAAAGGGGCGACCTCTTGCAGGGTGAGGACGGTGGGGCAACTGTACGGGAGACCCGCAGTCAGCACGTCGATGGGAAGTTCGCGGGGGCGGATCGGGCCTGGTGGCTCGACTGGTCTTCAAAACCAGCTAGGCGGCCCAAGAAGTCGTTTGGTGAGTTCGATTCTCACACGCCCCCGCCACTGACTGCACCCGTATATAGCGAATACAGCAAACACGGCGCCCACCGTGTCGTGGCGACAACCTGTGGGCAGAGCGTCCGGGGCTTTGCGCCACGAAAACGCCCTACGGGCGCGGGTGGGGGGGACATGCCATGCCCGAGGGCAGATGCCCGCGCTGCGACCGGGACAAGCGCGGCGTCTCGGCCGTCACGCCCTCCATTCCGAGCGACTCCTGATAGTCAGAGATCAGCAGGGCGTCTCCGAGGCCAACCGTGTAGCCTGCATGGCGCAGGTACCAGACGGTGGCCTGGTCTCGCGCTTGACTGTGAGCTGCCTGCGCGCTCGCGGTCGTCGACAACAGCCCGGCGAACAGAGCGTAGGTCAGACCCGTTCTCATAACTGGCATTCCCCAGTTTCGAATTGTTGGAACAAGCCAACGCCGCGAGCGCCACGTGGCGCTTGGGGTCAAAACCCAAGCGCCCGGCGTGAACCGGGCGCTGGCGCTGCCTCAAGGTCCGGGGTCTGCAAGTTTTCATCTGCACTCAAACGTCTCCTCAAACTTGGAAACCGTCTCCTCGCCGTTGGCATTAATCGTGACGTGAAGAATGAAGTCGTAATAGCGATCCGGGACCTGCCCTTGCCCAATCAGTCGGACTCTGTTGACCCAGGTGTACGTGTAGGGCAGGCCGTCGTTTTCGTCGACCGAGAAGCCCTCGTTGATAGCATGGTTCCATTGGTACTTAGCACCCGTGGTCAGTCCCACGCCAGTACCGTTGGCGTTGAGCTGGAACCTAAAATGCCTCCGTCCGCTTGGCGTCACGGTTTCGATAATGAGAATGTGCAATCTACCGCGGCTTTGGGTGGGCTCACTGACGCACGGACCGAACAGGAAGAAGTCTACCGGGATGAACACTTTGGAGTTTTCGACAACAGCGAAGGATGGATCGGGCGGTTCGGGAGACATCACAGGTGTTTCGCAAGCGACCACGGCGCCTGACAACGCGGCCACCAGCATAACGGGTTTGAGGTGTGACGGCCTCATCTGAACCTCCTTGGTTGCCGTTAGGTTGACGCGCTACCAGCGACGCTTGGCCTCCACGCTACTATGGGGCGGTGCCCGTTCCCGTCGCAGATACATTCTTGTCTTTGAGAAAATTGCAGAGCGTGCCGTTCTGGTCGCCCACGCAGGCCAACCCAGCAGGTGGGTCGGTATGTGTCGTGCAGGCACGGCTGCCTCCCAAGGGAGTCGGGCACTCCACACAGCCGTCTCAGCTAATCGCAGTTGGTGTGTCCCCACTATGTGGAAGTAGTCGAGAGGGAGCAAGCGATAACGCTTCGGATTACCAAGCGTAGAGATGAGTGCCAGGCACGCTGCGCGTTGCGGGCCGATCTGTATCGGCACAAGGAGCCGGCCCGTCGCCGCTACGCTCCCCCATCTGGGAACCCACGATGTTGCGGTGAGAGCGAGCGGAGCGAACGTGGCTCGGTGGTGCTGGGTCGGGCTATCACCCGCCGCCCGACCTTGCCCGAACGGCTGAGCAAACGTGTACGAGAATGAGGAACCCGGCTGTGACGCCGGCGCTTCTCCCCCGTAGGTTGACCCTATGCCTTCAAACGGGACGGCCCTCGCTCCCCCGCCAGCTTTGTTCCGGCGCGGTCGGCCCGTACGAGCTCGCCCTGATGTGGGCTCCCCAGCACCAGGACGTAAACGCCGGGGCCGAAACTGACGTCACAAGGTCGATAGA
>CAYFXF010000136.1:0-3176 GCA_964347085.1 uncultured Gemmatimonadota bacterium
CCGATGTCTCGCGGGACGGATCCAGGCAGGTATCAACAGGCGCAGATCTCCGGAGCGGTTGGGAACTCCGTGCTAGACCCAGCCTAAACTCTCCCAGGCAAATCCAATATTGTTACGCCGCTCATCCCAAGGCAAGCAGTTCTCCGCCGAGTGCTCCAGCGCGATCGCTGCTGACTGTTCCCTGGCGACGTGGTGGGCGAGGAGCAGATGTCCCATGGAGACGGATGTCTGATGCCTGGCGCTTCGGTACGCTGGGCGATCTCAATAAGTTGCTGGCGATCAAAGTGCGATCTCAGCGTTACGCAGGCTTCCCCCACCAAGACATTCCAGACTTTCACGCGGCCAGAAGGACGACTCGTGGCGTAAGCGGTTTCTGTTGTTCAGGTAACGCGCCGCGCTAGCCGGCGGCGTCCCCGCCGTTCAGGCCGACTCGCCGCACCCGCTGGCGATGCACGGCGACGATCTCGTGGTAGCGCTGGTCCGGGCGCGCTCCGGACGCGGCGCCGAATGAAAGGCAAGGTACAAAGACGCCCGCCCAGCTTGGGGCTGCGCGGGTGTGGCAACGATAAGTTTCCCCAAAAGCATGCGACCTCTCGGCAGGCTCGACGCTCACGGCCCCGGCTCCTGAGAGAGGTCGCGTCAAAGATACGGCCGCCGCGATCCGGGACATCGCGATATTCGCCTGAGAGCCCCTGGGACCGCCTTGCGCCGGCCGCGGGCGTGATTCAGTTTGGGCGCTCTTTACCGATCGCCGCCGGGTCGCTCATCGCGAGCCGCGTCGGGAGGCGCCGTGCCAGCGGGCTTTTCCCTCGCGCCTCCCGCCGATGACGCTGTGATGACGCGGGCCCGTTCGATTTGATACTCGCTACTGCCCGGATTCGGCCCGGGTCAGGGCATCGTCAGCGGACAGGCCGTGCGCTTTCCGCTTGTTGTGCAGGTTGAGTTTGACACGGAGCTTGTAACACCCACGCTAGGCGACGAGGATTTTCTCCGAGCCGTGAGCGAATGGGAGCAGTCGGAGCACGCAGAGGCGGTCCGCCGCACGCTGGACTTCGAGCGTGAGCTTGACGAGGCATCTGAGGCTCTCGAAAGCGCAGATCCGGCGAGTGATTGATATACCTCAATCCCTCAAGAGCCCCCGAGGCCGACCCCATATGAGGGACCCTCGGAGGCGGCCGCCGTCTGAATGGAGCCCCGGGGATCGCGACTCTCTAGCCCCCTCGTAAGCGCACCGGCTACTGAGATGCTGGGGCTGCGTCACCCGGCCGTCACCCTACCCCTGGTGCATCCGACGGACAGTCTCGATCGTGTCGGCTTCTACCGGTGCTTTGTCCGGCCGGTAGCGGTTAACGCGGGCAAAGCGCAGGGCGAGCGCCGCAGGGTAGCGAGGGCTCGCCTTGACGCTGTCGAAAGCCATCTCGACTACAAGCTCAGGGCGAACGTAAACGGTATAAGCGTCGCGGCTGACATCCAGTTCCTGCAGCCTTCGGGTCTGCCACTCGAGCGTTGGTATGTTGAGGCCTTTGAAGGTGTAACGCGGCTCACGGCGCCACAACCGCCATGGGGATCGGCTTCAGGAGGCGAGCTACGTGACCTACAGGGGGTGCAGGGAGCTACAATGAGGTCGCCCGGTCCGGGTTGCAGCACGCTAGGGATTGGCTACGAACATAAGCGTGTAACTCCAGAACTGCCTAATGCATTCTTCCGTTCCAACAGGCCAAGAGAAGTTCTACAGCGGACTTGCGTTAGGGGGCCGTGGCGCACCTACAAAGCCGAAATCCGCTCGCGAGGCAAGATACCGGCCAGAGGCAGCGGTGTTCGATCCATCTCCGCTCTGCGGGCTGCTCGCTCTATCATTCCTAATTCGACGAACTTGGCGACAATCAGGGGGTCAAACTGCCGACCGGAGAACCGGCGAAGCTCCGCCGTCACCTGCTCCGGTCGCAGGGCCGCACGATACGGTCGATTCGACAGCATCGCGTCGACTGTGTCGACGACCATGATGATTCGAGCCGCCACAGGTATCTCAGGCCCAACAAGTCCGTCAGGATAACCGTTTCCGTCGTAATGTTCATGATGATGGCGAACAGCCATCAACACGTTTTTACTTAGGCTAGAGACGGACGCGAGAAGGCGAGCACCGCGTTCTGGGTGCGTGCGGATGATTTCGCGTTCCGCGTCTGACAGCTTCGCCGGGCTATTGATGAGCTCGGTGTAAGCAAAATCGATCTTACCGATGTCATGTAGAAGCGCGGCCGTCTCGATTTCCTCAGCTTTCTGGGATGATAGACCCAAACATACAGCCAGTTCGCGGCTGAACTGAGCCACCCGCAGCGAATGACCCGACGTGTACGGATCTTTCGCTTCAATCGTCTTAACCAGTAGCTCTAAGATCTCCTTGTTTTGCTTTAGTAACTTGATTTGGATGCCATAAGCGTGTTGGACAAAGACGAGCGGTAAGATCACGATCAAAGCGCCCCACCACGCAAGTTGGGCGAACGCAAATACGACGAATAAAGCAAAAGAACTCGAAGCTAGTTCGTTTGCCAATGCAACAGGCGCTAGCTCACGCCACACATCGCCAACCCGCTTCCCAGTATCCAGCGCGATAACGAAGCCTACCAAGCCCTGGTTTACGGCCCAGTAGGTGAAGATAAGTCCGCCCAATCCAGGCAGGACCCTTAGGATTTCCAAGCTTTGAGTATGGTCGACTGGCCCGCCCAGCACCGAGTACACGACTGAGCCAAGTCCAATCGCTAGAGTTAGCTGGCAGATGTTAAAGATTGACTTGGGCAGGGGCCTCTTAAGCAAAACCGTCTGCGCCAACGTGTGGGAAATCGCCGTTGACGCGACAGCGACAGAGGGCCCGAACAACGGTACGATCGCAACCGTCGGGATAAGGGCGACGGAAAAGACAGCGCGCCCAGCCGAAATGCGAACGCCGAAACTCTCAGCCACAACTGTGAGAGCCATCAGCGATACAACGCCTGCCAATGCTTGCGGGTCGGTAAGCGCTATCGGGTAGCGTACAACGATTAGCGCAGATACGACCGCCGCAAGACAAGCGACGCAGGCTATGTATACAAGTAGGCTGCGGCTCATACTCGACTAACGCTGTGAAAGAAAAACCCCCAACCGAACTCTAGCCCCAAGTGACATTGCCTGCAAACAAGCTT
>CAYFXF010000137.1:0-2670 GCA_964347085.1 uncultured Gemmatimonadota bacterium
TACGCGGACCCGGCGCGCCAGCTCCCGGCCGATCGCGACCTGGCGATGACGACGCTGCAGGACGATGGGCCCGAAGGGGATGCGGCTCACGACCTCGACGTCGGCGCCCTCCTCGAAGCCGAGGCGCGTGAGCTCGCGGCGCGCGCTCGCGTCCTCGATCGCTTCGATGCGGGTCCAGGTGCCGACGGGTACGCGGTCGATCCCCATCTCCGACGCTCCAATCCCGGGGTTTGAGAACGGATCTCAACTGCAATTTCGGTGCGGATCGCGTGCCGGTCAAGACCCTCGGCGGCCACCCGGCTAACTTTCTCGCCCGCCGCACCCGACCCGTCGCGCTGAGCCGGGCGCTAGGCCCGGTCTACCGCAAACGTCGGCGAAGTCGTACCCTGGCAAGATGATCGAGATCGACGGCGCGTACGGCGAGGGTGGCGGCGCGGTCCTGCGGCAGGCGCTGGGGATGGCCGCCTACGCCGGCCGGCCGGTTCGCGTGTTCAACATCCGGGCGGGCCGCCCGAGACCGGGCCTCGCGCCGCAGCACCTCAGGTCTGTGCAGGCGGTCGGTGCGGTGTGCGGTGCGCGGGTCCGTGGCGCGTCGCTCGGGTCCACGGAGCTGACGTTCGAGCCGGGCGAGATATCCGCAGGGAGCTTCCGTTTCGACATCGGTACGGCGGGTTCCGTCACCCTCCTGTTGCAGACGCTGCTCCTGCCCTGCTTGACGCACGCCGGCGAGTACGAGTTCGAGCTGACGGGCGGGACCGATGTGCCGTGGAGCCCGCCGGTCGACTATCTGATCCAGGTGACGCTCCCGGCTCTAACAGCGTTCGGCACCTGTCAGGTGAGCGTCGGGCGGCGCGGCTACTATCCGCGCGGGGGCGGCCTGCTGCAGGCGCGGCTGGTCGGCAGTCGTGGGGCGCCGCCGCCCGTAGAGCTCGTCGAGCCCGGTCGGGTCACGGCGATCCGCGGCGTGAGCCACGCGGGCCGGCGGCTAAAGGAACGGCGCGTAGCCGAACGTCAGGCGGACGCCGCGGACCACCTGCTGCGGCGGCTCGGGCACCCTGTGGAGATCGCGATCGAGCACGCCGAAGCGGCCGACCCGGGGAGCGGTGTGACCCTGTGGACGGAGGCTGAGGGCGGACCGCGGCTCGGCGGCTCGGCGCTGGGCGCGCGCGGCAAGCCGGCGGACGAGGTCGGCCGTGAAGCGGCGCGTGCGTTGCTGGACGCCCTGGGCGCGGAGGCGGCGGCGGTGGACCGGCACCTGGCCGACCAGCTCGTCCCGTTCCTGGCGGCGGCGGGCGGCCGGCTGCGGGCCCCAGAGATCACCGAGCACGTGAGGTCGAACCTGCACGTAGCGGAGCAGGTGCTCGGCGCTCGGTTCTCGGTCGAGGGGCTGGAGATCACCGCCTACCGCTGACGGGCCGGAGAACGAAACTACCGCAGGCGAGCAGCCAGCGCGCGGAGCGAATCGCCGCTCAGCGTCCCCTCGAGGATCAGGCGGTACCCCTCATCATCCGACCAGCGGAGCAGGCGTCGGCCGGTGGGTAGCACTGTGAGCACCGGCTCGGCCGCAAAGGCGTCGTCGCGCGGCGCGCCGGTCCATTGCTGCATGAGGACGATCTCCTGGCCGGCCGCGTCCTCGTACGTGAGTCGGAGTGCGGGTCGGCCGCTGAGCCCACCGGCGGCGGCGCTGCCAGGCCCGACCTCTACACGGCGCAGCTCGAGCTCGGTCAGCGTGCGCGGCTCGGCGCCCAGCCAGAGCGCGGCGTCCTGGGGCGCCACCGCGACGAAGCGCCCGGCCGGCGCCTCGTCGGCGGCCCCGACGGCCTTGACGGGGGCCTGCAGGGCGCGGTTAGCGGCGGCGGCCGGTCCCAGCTGGTCGGTGAGAGCGACCGGCGGCGGCGCCTCGCGTTCGGCGGCGGCGCGGCTCTCCTCGAATGCGGCCGCTCCTTCGGTCTCCCCGACGGGCGCCGCCGCTAACCGCCCCGCGCGATCGGCCTCGGCATCGCTTGGGACGGCGATGGGCCTGACCTTCACCTCCCGGGCGGCGGGCTCCGCCTCGGACGCGGCGGCTTTCTCGGCTCGCTGTGCCTCGACGCTCGAACGACCGCGCCGCTCCGCCTCGGCGGTCCGGGCGGGTGACTCGGCCGGCGCCAGCGGCTCGGTCGGGCCCTCCCCTGGCGTCGCGTCGTGGTCGGCGGCGGCGCCGGCGGGGCCGGCCGCGGGCGCCTCCGCCTGTCGAGCGGCGACGGCGTCCAACTCGACCGGCAGTTGCGTCCAGTAGGGGCGCGAGAGCCAGCCGACCCCGAAGGCGAGGGCGATGGAGGCTGCCCAGGCGAGGCCGGGCCCGACCCAGGCGCGGCGGCGCGGCGGCTTGGCGCGCGCGGCCGCCCGCGCCTCGAGCTCGGCCCAGGGCGGCGCGTGCACGGCGCCCCCGGGCTCGAGCTCGGCGAGCAGCCCCGTCACCTGTCCACTCAGCGCACGCGCGTCCTCGAGCCGCGCGCGACAGTCGGCGCAGCCGGCCAGATGCTCGTCGATCCGGCTCCGCTCGCGCTCGCCGCAGGCGCCGTCCAGGTAGGCGTGCAGGGCTCCGTCATCGACGTGCGACATCTTCACCATCTCCTTCGTTCTCCAACTCCTCGTACACAGCGGCCAGCCGGGCGCGCGCCCGGTGCA
>CAYFXF010000137.1:2680-3166 GCA_964347085.1 uncultured Gemmatimonadota bacterium
CGACCCGCGCGCGAGCCCTAGCGCCTCGGCGATCTCGTCGTAGTTGAACCCCTCCTCCCACAAGAGCAGCGCCTCACGATCCCGCTCGGCCAGCCGGGCCAGCGCCGTCTGCACGCGTTCCGCTTTGGCGCGCCGCTCCAGCGCGACGTCGGGCGGCGGTTCCGGCGGCTGGCTCTCCGCCTCCGCCTTGATCAGCGTCAGGTGACGCCGGCGCACCGCGGCGCGACGGCCCTCGTCGCGCGCCAGATTGACGGCGACGGTGAACAGCCAGGGCCGTGGCCGGGCCGGTCGATGCTCGAGCGCACGCACGAACGCCTCCTGCGCCAGGTCTTCGGCACGAGCCTGGTCGCCGATCCGCCGATAGAGGAAGCGGACCAGCGACCGGTAGTGCTCGCGATACACCTGAGAGAGATCCACGCGCTCTCCCTCTTCCGTCATGGCCGAACCGGCCGGCTACTGGCTCCCGTCGAAGCTGTCGAGCACGGC
>CAYFXF010000138.1:0-3164 GCA_964347085.1 uncultured Gemmatimonadota bacterium
GTCAAGTGGTTCAACGACAGCAAGGGCTTCGGCTTCATCACGCCCGAGGACGGGCAGAAGGACTGCTTCGTCCACCATTCCGCCATCCAGGCCGAAGGGTTCAAGACCCTGAGCGAGGGTGAGCGCGTGGAGTTCGACATCGTCCAGGGCCAGAAGGGCCCGGCGGCCCAGAACGTGGCCAAGCTGAGTAGCTAAGTCCCTTACACTGGCCAAGGCCCAAGGACCCGGGGGCCACCTCACTGAGATCAGTGTGGCCACCGGGTCTTCTCTATCTCTTGGGCGCACCGCAGGGGTTGCGACCGGGGATCTCGAACGTCAGTCTAATACCAGTCGGGCGAGATCCCAGCAGAGCTACCACTTCAAGAAGGGCCCCGGGGAATGAACATCTACGTAGGAAACCTGTCCCGCGACGTCTCCGAAGAGGAATTACGAGCCACCTTTGAAGCCTTCGGCCAGGTCGCGACCGTCAATGTCATCACGGACAAGTTCAGCGGCGAGCCTAGAGGGTTTGCGTTCGTGGAGATGCCCACTCAGGCCGAAGCCCAGTCCGCGATCGACGACTTGAACGGCAAGGAGTTGAAGGGACGGATGCTGACCGTCAATCAGGCGCGGCCCCGCTCCGAAGGCCGACGCAGTGGCGGAGGTCGAGGCGGCGGCGGCCGTGGCCGTGGCGGCGGCGGCCGAGGTGGGGGTGGCAGAGGTGGAGGCGGTCGAGGTGGCGGGCAGCGATCCTGGTAAGCCGCGAACGCATGAACCCCGCCCAACGGTCTAACGTCGAGCGGGGTCGCTTATCCTCGGGTGGGCCGGCGCGGGCGCAACCGCCCGTCGCGTTCTTGATCAGGTCCCGCGAACGACGGGTCTGGCTCGACGTTCGGGCCTAGTCCCCGCCGCGGCGTAGCTACTTCTGGTGTTCCTCGGTTTCGGCGGTGTCCTCGACCGGGGCGTCCTGCTTGGCGGCCTCCCTTCTTAACCGCCTCTTCTCGGCCTTCTCTTCTCTTTTCTTTTGCTTCTTGATGGCCCTCTGTTTCTTCTCGAATCCGTAATTCGGCCTTCTCGCCACTCACTCACCTCCGTTGCGTGGGGGCCCGGACGACTCGTTGAACCCGCGTCGGATCGCACCTGAAAACCAAAGCCCTCGCTATCCCTCGCCCACGAGGGCACGCTTACAAGGTAACCGAATCCGGACCCGACCGCGAACCCAACCGCGATCGACTGCACAAGGCTGAGCCCGCTTTCATCGAGTACCAACCTCCTACTTCCTCGGTGCGGTACTACGAGTAACAATCGATATTTGTTGCCTGAGTGATCGGAACACCGGATAATGCAATAGCCCGATTGAATGAGCCCGGCTGCACTAAGTCAGACCCTCGTCAATGGCCTCCATGGCACGGGGAGGGTGATGCTGTGGTATCTCACACACACCTCACGAGTTGGTACCGCGCGGCGATGCTCGCCACGTGCGGCGCTACCGGCGCACTTGCCTGTCTTGCCTGTCGCGGTGAGGCCGGCTCGGAAGCCGCGTGGGACGGGGCCGTGCGTGACAGCGCCGGCATACAGATCGTTGAGAACTACGGCACCCCGCTGTGGCCGGAGGGAGATCGTTGGGAGTTCACAGAGGTTTTCCGGATCGGTGTCGCAGAGGGTGTGCCGGAGTACGAGTTTGGCCGGATCTCGGGGCTCGCTGTGCTCTCGGATCGTCGCATCGTCGTCGCGGACGCGCTCGGGCATCACCTGCGTTTCTTCTCGCCGGATGGGGATCACGAGCGCACGGTAGGAAGAGAGGGTCAGGGCCCCGGCGAGTTCGGCAGTGGGGCGCTCTGGCTGACAGTGGGGCCGGGCGACACGCTGCTCGTGCTCGACAGGGCGAATCAACAGGGGCACGCGATTGCACCGGATGGCACCTGGCTGGAGAGCTTCTCCACGCTGCCACGCGGTCCCTATCGCTCGGGGCTCTGGGCAGACGAGCCGGGCTCCGGGCGTCTCGTGTCGTATCACGTTCCCGTCCGGCACTCGGACGGGAGCTTTGCAGATACCCTCGACCTCGTGCTGGAGCGCGACGTCTACGGCGCGGTCCTGGACACCCTGGTTCGGTTACCCTCCTATACCTATCAGACGGCTTCCCGTGGGGTTGAGGCGGTCCTGCAGCACTATTTCCGCGGTGTCCCGGATATCGCTTTGTGCGGAGACGAGGTCGTGACAGGTCTCAATGACGCGTATCGTTTCCTCCGCTACGGCCCGGGCGGATCGCTCGACCGAATCGTCAACCTGGCGCGGGAGCGGCCGGCGATGACGGACGAAGACCGGTCAGTGATGATGCGGCGCTGGGACGAGACGCTGCAGGAGAATCGTGTTTCGGCCGAGCGGGCGGCCGAGATCAAGTCCTCGCTCTCCTTCGCCGATTCCTATCCGGCCTACTGCCTTTTCATCTGTGGTCCATCGGCCACGACCCTCGTCCAGCGGGTGCGGCCGCTGCGCGACCTGAGCGCCAGCGAGAAGCAGGAGATTCGCATCTGGCTGGCGCGTCCGCCGGGCGCGGCGGAGTGGGACGTCTTCGACCGGGACGGGCGCTACCTGGGTGCAGCAGTCATACCAGGGACAGCTTGGTCAAACACCTGGCGCATGCTCCGCTTTTTCCGAGACCGAGCCAGCGGGACATGGTACATGTACTCGGTCTGGTCCGACGAGCAGGACGTCGAGTACGTCGTAGCCTGGCGGCTCGATGGATACATACCGGAGGCGACGACCTGAACCCGAACCGGGCCGGCCGAAGGACTCCAACGCCGGCCTCACGCGTATCAGGCCTCGCATCCTCCCTCGATGGCAACGAGATCTGATTTGACAGAGTCTCCCGCTTCTCTTAGATGACTTCGAAGTCTGCAAACAGGAGGACAAAGTGACGACGTTCAAAGAGAGTGCGGTTCTTGCGCTATTGATATGTGCACTTTCTCTACCCGGTTGTACGACTGGCAACGCATTTCTTGCCCAGAATCTGACCAATGTTCAGTTGTCCAGAGATAACTTCAATATCGTTGCCAAGAACGTAGTGGGTTCCGCGTATGCGGATTACCTCCTTGGATTCAGCACTTCCTCTGGCGCTGTCAGCAATACCCTTGCGCTTGTTCGAGTCGGCGGTACGGCGACGCTCTACAATGACGCGCTGAATA
>CAYFXF010000139.1:0-3156 GCA_964347085.1 uncultured Gemmatimonadota bacterium
GTCGGCGCTCTAATCTCGACGCCCTTCTCCAGTGCCTGGCGCAGTTCCTCTGGTTTCAGCAAGGCGGCGAACACCACCGGCCCCCAGCCAGCGGAGGGGACACCCTCGCTTGCCTTCCCCTCGCGTACTCGTGTACCGGCCTCTTCGTCGCCGAGCACGGCCAACTGTTCAGCGAGAAAATCGCGGAACTCTGGCCTCTCGACGTACTGGCTCATGAGGAGCAGTTGCTGAACGGCCAGCGTTTGCAGCCCGGCCTGCAGCGAAGCTAACGTGTAGGCTTCGATGTGCTCGCGAGCTATATCGAGGAAGCCTTTGCCCAGGCAGAGCCAGGCCAGGGTACGGCGTGTGCGGATCACCTCGGGCACCACCCGAATGATCTTACGGCACACGGCCATGGCGCTGTCGTAATCGCTGGAGTGCAGGTAGGCATCGATCGCATCGCCGTAGCGCTGCAGCGCCGCCGAGCGGTTGTCACGAGCGAGATAGAGATCGCCGGCTCGGTTGAGGAGACGGGCTCCCTGGCGGCTGCGGCCGGCCTTCGCGATTTCGACCTCGAGCTGATCGAGATCCTCGCCGGCCACGACCGCGCTCGATGCGCTGCGCCCGCGTCGCTCCGCGGTTCCGAACATCTTCTTTAGAAATTCGAACATCGGCGAACCTGCCCTAACGCCATTACGAACGACCGGCCCCGCCTGAGCGCGATGGCAAGCGCTTGCTCGGGCGCGAGACCGGGCCTCAAATTAGAAGGCGCCGGCGAAGTGGTCAACCGAGTGCGCGGGCGGGCGACATCGTTCACCGGGATACCGATCATGCGGGTCAGCATCGAATACTGCGTCGTTTGAGACTACGAGCCCCGTGCCGCCAGGTTGGCGGACGTGCTGAGAGAGCGTTACGGGGACATCGAGGTCACCCTGATACGTGGGGGCGGCGGCGCCTTTGAAGTGCGCTCGGGCGCTCAACTGATCTTCTCGAAGAACCGGCTCGGTCGCTTCCCGGAACCGGAGGAAATCTTCGCGGCGCTGGATGAATAACCGCGCCGCTACGCGGCTAGCGCTCAGTCCCAGTAGTGCTCCGGCTCCTCCCAGGTCTCCGACCAGAAGCGCTCTTCCTCGCGGGCGATCTCCTCGAGGTCGAGGGCGGCCTCCGGCACCTGCCCGTCGCCCAGCGCCCCACGCTCGATGATCTGCTGAACCATCTGGTCGGTGAGCCAGCCGTCCTGCGCGGGCGGCTGCACGCCACGTCGACGCCGCACGACGATGAGCACCGCCAGCAAGAGGACTGCTAAGGTAAAGAGGCTCAAAGCGCCGCCGAGCCAGTGGTAGGCTGTCGTCATGGTCCCGAGCTACGAGCGGAGATAGCGTTGATGCCCACCGAATATTCTTTGCTGCGGCGCCGTGATTGTCAATCGGCGGCCCGTCGGGCGCGGCAGCGACCGCTCGCCTCATGTCGCGGGTGCAGTCGGGCGCGACGGAGACCCCTCGCTTCATGTCGCGGGCGCCGTCGGGCGCGACAGGGACCCCTCGCTTCATGTCGCGCGACTCCGGCCGTGAGCGGTGACGGGCCACGGCGCTCCAAATGTCCGTTCCGGGGTCCCTGTCACGCCCTCCTTATCGCGGTCCTTCGCTCAAGGATCTCCTCCCGGGCGGGTTTGAGGTTTACCCCACCTCACAAACTTCGGGCGCGTACGCGTCGAGTTCGACGGACGCGCCGGCTATGAGCTGATCAGCGACTTCCTCTTGGGTGTCCGAGGGTGTCGTCGAGCGCAATTTGGAGCGCGACGGCGGCGCAGCCGCCGTTCCTGCAATCGAACGCGCGACATGGAGCGAGACGACCCCTCGGCGACCCCCGCCGTTCCCGCAGCGGCAGGGGTTCGGCGCTAGTGGAAGTCGTGGCTCTCGATGACGTCGGCGCCGGCCCGCGGCTGGATCGCCGTGATGCGTCGCGCCTGCACGTTGATCACGCCCTGCTCGTTCTGGGCGATCCCCTCGATCAAGAGCACCGGCGAACGGACGATGGTGCGGCGATAACGCTCGAAGGTGTCCGGGTAGATCACGAAGTTCGAGAACCCGGTCTCATCCTCAAGGGTGACGAAACAGACGCCTTTGGCGGTGCCTGGCCGCTGCCGGCAGATGACCACGCCCGCCACCCTCACCCGCTGCCTACTCTTCATCTGCGTCAGCTCCTCCGCCGAGAGCACGCCATTGGCGCGCAGCCGTTCCCGCAAGAACTCCATGGGGTGGCCGTGCGTGCAGAGCCCCGTCGTCATGTAGTCAGCTGCAATCAACTCCACCGGGTTCATCTCTCTCAGCTTCGGGTGCCGGTGTGTCGAGGCGGCGCTTGCTTCCCCATCCACCGGCGCCAACGGCTGGTCGGCCAGCCGGGCGAGGACCTCCCAGAGCGCGGAGCGCCGCCCGGGACCCCAGAGCGTGTCGAAGGCACCGGCCTCGGCCAGGGTCTTGAGCGCCGGCAGTCCTAGCCCCGATCGCCGCACCACGTCCTCCACCGACGTGAACGGGCCGCCACTTTCCCACGCGGCTTTCAACTGCTCCTCGGCTTTCGAGCCCAGGCCGCGGATGTAGCGCAGTCCGATTCTCAACGCCGGTGGGTCGCGGAGGCCGTCGGGCGGGACAGGGACCCCTCGCTTCATGTCGCGCGACTGCGGGCCGCGATCGCCGACGGGCCACCGCGCTCCAAATGTCCGCTCGTGGGTCTCTGTCCCGTCCTCCTTGACGCGGTCCATTGTGCGACCGTGGGTTCCCGTCACCCCTTCCTTATCGCGGTCCGTCGTGCCGTGGCACCCTCCGTACCGCTCTTCACGCTGCGCGGTGTCCGCTTGTGGATCCGCCGACCTGTGAGATTGGGGTGCGGTGGGCAGCCTCGAGGATCCAGAATCGCAAGGACCCGGGCGCGGCGGGGGGTCCACGAGCGGACATTTGGAGCGCCCCAGCCCGTCCTCCATCCCGGCCCGATCCCGCGCGACATGAAGCGAGGGATCCCCCGCCGTGCCCACCCTCGCGCCCACCTCGATGCCGAGTTCAAGCGTGCAGTCCCAGCTCGAATAGGCGAGATCCACCGGCCGCACCTCGACCCCGTGACGCCTCGCATCGTGCACCAGCGTCCCCGGCGCGTAGAACCCCATCGGCTGTGAGTTGAGCA
>CAYFXF010000140.1:0-163 GCA_964347085.1 uncultured Gemmatimonadota bacterium
CACCCGGTGTGATCACTCCCGCCTCCGACATCTCCAGCCAGAGATCGTTGCCCTCACGCGTCCGCTCGCCCACGCCGCAGAAGACCGAGCGGCCGCCGTGCTCGGTCGCGATGTTGTGGATCAGCTCCATGATGATGACGGTCTTGCCGACCCCGGCGCCGCC
>CAYFXF010000140.1:195-2288 GCA_964347085.1 uncultured Gemmatimonadota bacterium
GACCGGTCTTGCCGCCAGGCACGTAGGGAGCGATCAGGTCAACGACCTTGATCCCGGTCTCGAAGATCTCGGTGGTCGAGGTGAGCCGCTCCAGCTGCACCGGCTTGCGGTGAATCGGCCAGCGCTCCTCGGCTTCCACCGGACCCTGCTCGTCAACCGGCTCGCCCAGCACGTTCAGAATCCGCCCGAGCGGAGCGCGGCCCACCGGCGTCGTGATCGGCGCCTGCGTGTCGATCGCCTTCATCCCTCGGACGATTCCATCGGTCGAGTCCATGGCGACGGTGCGCACCTGGCTGCGCCCGATGTGCTGCTGGACTTCGCAGACGACGTCGACCTTTGTCTCGTGCCGATCGTCGCTCTGCACGCGGATCGCCGAATAGATCTCCGGCAGGTTCTCGGGCTCGAACTCGGCGTCGATTACCGGCCCAATGACCTGCACCACCTTCCCGATGTTGTCGCCTTGCCTGGCCATTTCCACTCCGCTAGCCCCTGAGCGCCTCCGAGCCGCCGGTGATCTCCGTCAGCTCCTGGGTGATCTGCGCCTGTCGGGCCTTGTTGTAATCGCGTGTCAGCGTCTTCACCAACTCGTCAGCGTTGTCGGTCGCGTTCTTCATCGCGGTGCGCCGCGCCCCCTGCTCGGCGGCCGCGCCCTCCACCAGCGCCCGGTACATCGCGTTCCTCACGTACAGCGGCAGCACGAACGTCAGGATGGCCTCCGCCGAAGGGGAGAACAGGTAGTTCGAGATGCGGGCGGCCTGCGCAGCCGGAGCCTCGACCGGCAGAACCCGCGCTACGGTCGGCGGCGTTGAGAGCGCGCTCTTGAACTGGGCGTAGACAACGTCGATCGCATCCAGTTCGCCGGACTCGAAGCGCGCGATCAACGGATCTATCAGCGATCGAGCGTCGTCCAGCGTCGGCCGGTCCGAGATGTCCTGCCGCGTCGATGCCATCGGCTCGCGCCGGAAGCGGAAGAAACTGATCCCTTTGCGGCCGACAACGTGGAACTCCACCTCGACGCCCTGGCTGCGCAGCTCGTCGAGCACCGTCCGGGCCCTGCGGATCAGGTTGACGTTGAAGCCGCCCGCCAACCCCCGATTGCTCGTGAGCAGGATGAGCGCCGAGCGTCGTAGCGACCCCGGCTGGCGCAAGGTGGGATACTTTTCCGCCAGTTCGGGCGTGAACAGGTTGGCGATCACTTCGGAAAGCTTGGCGGCGTAGGGCCGCGTGGCTCGGACTCGCTCCTGGGCACGGCGCAGCTTCGACGCCGCCACCATCTCCATCGTGTGCGTGATCTGGCGGGTGTTTTGGATGGAGCGAATCCGCCGCCGGATGTCCTGCGCCTTCATGCGACCTTACCCGCCGACCGCCGCGGCGGCGACCCGAGACGCCTCCTCGCCGCGCCGGCTGGCAGCGAAGTAACCCTTGAATTCCTCGACCGCCTGGATCAGACGTCCCCGGGTCTCGTCGGTCAGCTGACCCGACTCGCGGATCGCCGACCCGAGGTCCGGATGGCTCGCCCTGATGAAGTCGTAGAACTCGGCCTCCCAGGTCCGGATGTCGGACACCGCGACATCGTCGAGCAGGCCCTGGGTGCCGGCGAAGATGATCATCACCTGGTTCTCAACCGGCAGTGGCTTGTACTGGCCCTGCTTCAGCACCTCCACCATCCGCTCGCCCCGCGCCAGCTGTCGCTGCGTCGCCGTGTCGAGCTCAGCCGCGAACTGGGCGAAGGCCTCCAGCTCGCGGTACTGTGCGAGGTCAAGCCGCAGTCGTCCGGCCACCTGCCGCATCGCCCGCACCTGGGCTGAGCCACCGACGCGCGAGACCGAGATCCCCACGTTCATCGCCGGCCGCACGCCGCCGTAGAACAGGTCTCCCTCGAGGTAGATCTGCCCGTCGGTGATCGAGATCACGTTGGTGGGGATGTAAGCCGCCACGTCGCCCGCCTGTGTCTCGATGATCGGCAAGGCGGTGAGCGAGCCGCCCGGCTTCTCGATCTCCGGGTGCCGCTCGATCATCTCGGCGTCCTCGCTGATCTTCGCCGCACGTTCGAGCAGTCGGGAGTGGTTGTAGAAGATGTCGCCGGGGTAGGC
>CAYFXF010000140.1:2298-3135 GCA_964347085.1 uncultured Gemmatimonadota bacterium
AGAGGTCGCTCTCCAGGTAGATCTGCCCGTCGGTGATGGAGATGACGTTGGTCGGGATGTAGGCCGAGACGTCGCCGGCCTGCGTCTCGATCACCGGCAGTGCCGTGAGCGACCCACCGCCGTGCCGGTCCGACAGCTTCGCCGCCCGCTCCAGCAAGCGGGAGTGCAGGTAGAACACGTCGCCAGGATACGCCTCGCGGCCCGGCGGTCGCCGCAGCACCAGCGAGAGCTGGCGGTACGCCTGGGCCTGCTTGGAAAGGTCGTCATACACGCAGAGCGTGTGTCGCCCCTCCTTGTACATGAAGTACTCGGCCATCGCGCAGCCGCCGTAAGGGGCGATGTACTGAAGCGTCGCGGGGTCGCTGGCGTTAGCGGCCACCACGATCGAATGCTCCATCGCACCTTCCTGTTCGAGCCGGTCCACCAACTGAGCGACGGTCGACGCCTTCTGGCCGATCCCGACATACACGCAGATCACGTCGCCACCGCGCTGGTTGATGATCGTGTCGATGGCGACGCCCGATCGGCGTCATCGAGTCGATCGCCTTGAGCCCGCTCTGCAAGGGTTCCTTGACCGGCTGGCGGTAAACGATCCCGGGCGCCTTGCGATCGACCAGCATGCGCCGCGTGCACTCGACCGGCCCCTTGCCGTCGAGCGGCTCGCCGAGCGGGTTGACGACCCGGCCCAGCAGTTCGGGGCCAACCGGCACGGAGAGCACCCGGCCGGTCCGCCGCACCGAGTCGCCCTCCTTCAGCACCAGGTAATCGCCCATCACCACAGCACCGATGTTGTCTTCCTCAAGGTTGAGGGCCAGAGCCACCACGGTCTCGCCGGTC
>CAYFXF010000141.1:0-3036 GCA_964347085.1 uncultured Gemmatimonadota bacterium
GGCTTCTAGGTTGGCGTCGAGCTTGCGGTTCACCGCCGTGAGCATGGCGCCCACGGTGTGGCTGCCACCCTTGAAGTCCTGCTCGGCCCGGCCGGCGAAATGGTGGGTGAAGGGCGCGACGTTGTCGGAGCCCGCCACGGCGCCGGTCGAGTCGCGCAGCGTGGCCCGCTCCCGCGTCGTAAGGGCGCTCATAAGCCCCAGCCCCAGGCCGCCCGACGTCTTACCCGTGAGCTTGGCGGCGCTGATGATGGTTGAGGCGTCAGGGACTTCCAACGTGCTTCCGTCGGGCGGGTCGGACCCGCCTTGCGGCCGGCGCCCGATCCGGCGCGAGTAGAACATCCGGCCGCCGGGTAGCCAGCGGTCGAATAGCCCGGAGCCCTCGACGAAGAAGGGTCGCTTTTCCGGAAAGAATGTCTCGAACGCCGTCAGGTTCACGACCGCCGGGTCGGCCTCGACCTGGCCGAAGTCGGGGTTCACCGTGAGGTCGAGCGTGAAGTCGGATGTCACGCCGTACTGCAGGTCGAAGCCGGCGTTCAGCTCGCTCTGGTCCCTGGGTGCATAGAGGGTGCCGGTCGAGGGCGGCCGGTGACGGTTGGTCACGACCATATACGGCCGGACCTCGAGCCGCATCGGCTGCGCCAGCCCCTCGAGCCCCTGCAGCTCGCCGAACAGCGAGGCGAAGCCGCTCGCCTCCTTGGAAAACGGCGCCCAGTAGTCGTGTTCGGCCTTGCGGTGGATGCGCCGGCGGACCTGTAGACCCCAGGTCGTACGCCCGCGATCGAAGCGCAGCTGTGTGAGCGGGATACGAAACTCGGCGCACCAGCCCAAGCTGTCCAGCGACGTCTTGACCTGCCAGACCGGGTCCCAGGAGTCGTCGCCCTGGTGCGGCGAGTCGTTGAACAGGTAGACGTCACGGATCGAGCCGGCCGGCGTGACATAGAAGCCGAACGCGGTGCGTCGGTCGTGGTAAGAGTCGAAGAAGATCGCGATCTCGTCGGACTCAGCACCTCGGTCGCGCCGCACGAGCTCGGAGCGGATGCCGGACGGGTCGGAGTCGAGGGCGCGCACCCCGACGTAGATGACGTCGGGCGTGTAGAGGACCCGCACCTCGGTGCGCTCGCTGGCGGGTTGGCCGTCTTCGGGCTCGCGCTGGGTGAACCCGGTCGCGACGGGGGCGCGCCGCCACACTTCCTCGCTCAGCCGCCCGTCCAGTTCGATCTCGTCGCCGGTGCTGCGCAGCGCCTGCAGCCTTCGCGCGGATGGCGCGTCGGTCTGGGCCAGGCTCACGTGGGCGGGGGTCGCGAGTGCCAGGGTGGTTGCAAGGGTGAAGATTACCGGCGGGAGGCGAGCGGTCGTGGCGCTGCTGTCGGGCATGTGGGAGGCCTCCGGAGTTAGAACTCAGCCCTTCACCGTCGAGCCCCGGCCCGGCTATGCTGTGCAAGCTATGGCCAGATCCATAAGCTGGGCAAGGAAAACGCGTCCCGGCGAGCGCCGGATGGTTAAAGGGGAGGCACGAATGACAAGGAACCGCGCGACGTTTGGCCTGTCCGAGATCGGGCAGATCGCCCTGACGGTGAACAACCTGGAGGCGGCCACCGCTTTCTACCGTGACCAGCTCGGCCTGCCGTTTCTGTTCGAGGTCCCGGGGATGGCGTTCTTCCAGTGCGGGGGCGTGCGGCTCCTGCTGGGGACCGCGCCGGAGGGCGACGCGGACTATCCCGCTGCCATCCTCTACTACCGGGTCGATGACATCGAGTCGGCGTTCAAGAGCTTGAGCGAGCGTGGCGTCGTGTTCGAGGCTGAGCCGCACGTCGTCCACAAGGCCGAGGACCACGAGCTCTGGCTGGCCTTCTTCTGGGATGGGGAGAGAAGACTCGCCGCTCTGATGAGCGAGGTGCCGCGCGGCTGATCGGCTCTGCGGTAGCGGCTGGGACGAATGCCCTGGCGGCGCCGCGGCGGCGCCACCGGGGCAAATCGCCGTGAGTGTGGCTCAGAAGCCGGCGTCGAGACGCGGGTGAATTACGACATCGATCCGCCGGTTCTTCGCCCGGCCTTCCTTCGTGTCGTTGCTCGCCACGGGCCGTGTCTCGCCGTGGCCGACAGCTTCCACGCCGGTCGGGCTGAGGTTCATGTTGGCGAGCAGGTACTGCCGCACCGCGTCGGCGCGCTCCTGTGAGAGCCGCAGGTTCGCCTCATCGCTGCCGAACGAGTCGGTGTGCCCCTCGATCGTCACCCTGCCGCCCGGAAAGGTGCCGATCGCTTGCTGGACTTTGGTGAGCAGCGGGAAGTAGGCCGACTCGATCGTCGAGCGGCCGACCGGGAAACTGAGCCCGTAGAGACGGACGATGACCTCGTCGCCCTCGCGGATCACGCGTGCCTCGTCGCGCGTGAACATGCGCTCCACTGTGACGAACCGCTGCTGCAGTCGCGCTTGCGCCTCGACCCGCTGGGCCAGCGCGGAGCGCTCCTCCTCGACACCACCCAGCTTTGCCTGCAGCTCGGTCACTCGGGCCTCGAGGCTCGTGACCATCTCCTCGCGCCCGGCTAGCGCGCTGCGCAGCGTCTGCATGGTGTCCTGGTAGGCGGCGATGCGGTTGACGATCGCGTTCGCCGGCGCGTCGAGCCCCGTCTCGAAGCTCACCGGGACGTCGAGCGACGCGGCGATCTGGCGCAGCGGCTCCTCCGCCGAGAGCACGAAGTCCTCCTGCGTCATCTGCCGGCTGCGGCGCAACTGCTCGATCCGATCCGTGAGGTAAAGGGCGTGCTGCGCTTCACGCTTGGCCTCCTGGGCCAGGCTGCGCGGCTCGTCCGCATCGTAGCGGTTCTCGTTCAGTTGCTTCTCGGCCTCGCGCGCCAGTTGTTGGGCACGCTGCAGCGTTTTCGGTGCCCACTCGTCCGCCTTGCGCTCTTCCGCGCGCCGGAGCAGCGCCCAGGTCTCGTTCAGGTAGTTGGCCTTGATGGCCGCGAGCTCGGCGTTGCGGAACATCTGCTCGGCCTCGCTGGCCCGGCGGCGCGCGCCGTTCACGTCGCCGTCCT
>CAYFXF010000142.1:0-2990 GCA_964347085.1 uncultured Gemmatimonadota bacterium
TCGCTTCCGCCGACCGGAACTTAATCTGTATGTCCTCGACGACGTTGCGGCGGTAGGCAAAGTCGGCCTGATAGGCGCCCCACGGAATCACGATCGAAGCGTCGCGGATGACGCCGATTAGGCCGCCCTGGCGCTTCAAGACGCCTGCGACGCGGTAGCGGAACGGTCCGAGCCGGATATCACGCCCGACCGCCGACTCGTCCGGGAACAGCTTCTGGGCGATGGCATCACGGATCACGGCCACTCGCATGCCCCGGACGTCATCGATGCGGGTGAGACCGCGACCATCCACGACATCCCACCCCTGCAGGGTCAGGTACTCGTCGGTCACCCCGATGAGCCGCACGTTTCTGCGCTTGTTCTCCCCGCCACGCACCTCCGGCATGAATCGATCGGAGCTGTAGGCCAGGTACCAGATGTCCGGGACCTGTTCCTGCAGAATTTCGGCATCGGCGACGGTGATGTCTGGATTGCGTGACTCGCGGCGGAGCGTCTGGGCGTCCTGGCGACCCCCACGTTCCGTCGACACGCGATTGATGGTGATGGTGTTGATACCGAATATTGAACCGGCGAAGTCGTCCTGCATGTAGCGGTTCATCCCCTCGACGACGGCGAACACCGAGATGAGAAAGGTAACGCCGACGATCACGCCCAGAAGCGTGAAGAAGGACTTGAGCTTCTGGGCCCAGACCTGTCGCAGTGCCAGGACGATCCCGTCGAATACGTTCACTTAATGGGTGCGCCGATGGTATGACGCTCGTCGCTTTCGATCATTCCGTCGTTGAGGGTGATCAGCCGCTCAGAGTAAGCGGCGATGTCCCGCTCGTGTGTGACCAGCAGGATCGTCTCGCCGCGCTCGTGAAGGCGGACCAGGATCTCCATGATCTCCCTCGAGGTCGCGGAGTCGAGGCTGCCCGTCGGCTCGTCCGCCAGTAAAAGCGATGGCTGGTTGACCAGCGCCCGCGCGATGGCTACGCGTTGTCGCTCGCCGCCCGACAGCTCGTTCGGTTGATGCGTCATGCGATCGCCCAGCCCCACCGCCTCCAGCGTCGCTTTCGCCCGCTCGTGCCGCTGACGCGCCGGCAGGCCGGCGTAGATCAATGGGAGTTCGACGTTGTGCAGCGCCGTGGTCCGCGACAGCAGGTTGAACGTTTGAAAGACGAAGCCGATCTGGCGGTTGCGGATTCGCGCCAGCTCGTTGTCGTCGAGCCGTGAGACTTCCTCGCCGCCGAGCCAGTACTGCCCCGAGCTCGGCGTGTCTAGGCACCCGATCAGGTTCAAGAGCGTCGACTTGCCCGAGCCCGACGGGCCCATGATGGTGACGAACTCGTTCTTGTCTATCTGCAGGTCGACGCCGCGCAGTGCATGCACCGTCTCGGCACCGAGCTCGTAATCTTTTCTGAGGCCTCTGGTCATGATGACGGCGTTGTCCGGTGGCATCATATAGTCTATCCTCTCTTGCCACGGCGGGCGGCCTGGCGCTTGACCAGGTCGCCGTCCTCGAGTTGCCGTATCGCCTGGTAGCTGCCGGCGACAATCATCTCGCTCTCCTCCAGTCCCTCCAACACTTCGAAGTACTCGCGGCCGGCGATACCTACTTTCACGGGTCGGAAGGTCACCTTGTTGTCGTCGTTGATCACGAAAACGCCCTCAACCTCTTCCGGCTCCTCGCCCTCTTCGACCAGCTCGATCGTCTCGCCTTCACGGTCGCTGGGGGGCTCGGGCTCCTCGACCTCGGGAGCCCGAAGCGTGAGCGCGATGATCGGGATGCTGAGAACGCTATCGCGCACTGCGGCTACGATGTCCGCTGTGGCGGAGAGATCCGTCCGCAGCGCCTGCGGCGGACTGGTCAGCCGCACGACCACCTCGAAGTCCACGGATTGGTCCGAGGTGGAGCCACTCAGCCCCAGGACACCGCCCTGGATCGAGCTGTGTCCGATCTCGGTCACACGACCGCTAAACACGCTGTCCGGGAAAGCGTCGATCTCAATGCTGGCGCTGTCCCCTAGTCCGATCTGAGGGATGTCGGTCTCGTCCACCTCGACCACCGCCTCCATCTCGGACAGGTCAGCGACGGTCAGTAAGACGGTCCCCGGGTTGTTCATGGTGCCGACGATCGCCGTCTCCCCCTGCTCAACGTTGAGGCGCGTCACCCGTCCGCTCATCGGCGCCGTGATCACCGTCTTCGCAAGCAAGTCCCGCGCTTCTCGCAGGTTGGCGCGCGCCTGAGCGACTTGATGCTCGGCCGCCTCGAACAACGCCTGCTGAACCTCGAAGTTGGTCTCGGCGTCCTCCATCTCCTGTTCCGAGATCAGCTCGGGGCTCTGCGTGCGGATGCGGCGCGTGCGCCGCAGCAAGCGGTCGGCCTGGTCTCGGCTCGCCCGCGCCTGCGCGGCGGCCGCCTGAGCGGAACTCAGCGCCGCCTCCGCCCGTTGCACGGCGGCCTGGAACGTAGTCGGATCGATTATTAGTAACGTGTCGCCCCGCGCGACGAGGTTGCCCTCCTCGATTCGGAGGTCGACGATGCGGCCCGACACGTCGGCCTGTATGTCCACGCTGCGGTTCGGTCGGATGCGCCCGGAGGCGGTCACGACAGCGACGAGGTTACGCCGCTTGACCTCCTCCGTACGGACTTCGACGCCGCCGCGCTGGCCCTGGCGCAGCGCCAGGGCCACGAAGACGAGGATGACCACGGCGATCCCAACCGCGATGAGTATCTTGCGTCGATTCACGCGTCTGCTCCCAATCTGTCGCGCCTGTGGGGCTATCCTAACTGTACTACCCCGCAGGGGCTGCTTTTATTGTCCGCGGCCGGCCGCCAGCGGATGGCCCACGGCGGTTTCCAAGGAAGTCAGCGCCTGGTGGAAGGCGAAAACCGCCTCAATCTGATCCACTTCCGCCTGCGTGGCCAGAGTTTCCGAGTCCAGTAGCTCGAGGAACGTCCCGGCCCCGAGCTGATAGCGCTCCCGCGCCAGTCGCAGCTCCTCGCG
>CAYFXF010000143.1:0-2976 GCA_964347085.1 uncultured Gemmatimonadota bacterium
AGACAGTATTGTTATCACCGGGCGTGAAAAGGATCTGATCATCATTAATGGCCGGAACATCTGGCCCCAGGATCTTGAGTATCTGGCCGAGCAGCAACCCGAAGTGAGGACAGGGGATGCCTCGGCTTTTTCGGTGCCAGGGCCGGACGGCGAGGAAAAGGCTGTCTTGGTAATCCAGTGCCGTGTTTCAGACCCTGTCAAGCGTGCCAGTCTAATGGAACGGTTGCATGGCTTGGTCCGCCAGGAGTTAGGAATAGACTGTTTCCTAGAGTTGGTACCTCCACACACATTACCCCGGACTTCTTCCGGAAAGTTGTCCCGCTCCGGCGCGCGGCAGGACTTCCTAAAACGGGTTGACATTGAACAGCTCAGTCAACCTCTAACAGCGAATTATGCCCGGGCTCTCGGCGAGCGGGCCGTCTAGTCCGAACTAGTCACTCAGAGTCGCAAGGCCCAGCAAAGTGACAACCTCGATTCTGTAGATGAGGCCCGGGTGGTTACCCAGGATAGAGGTTGAGTATAGGGCATAACGATCTGAACGGCTTTGCGGTTTTGTGTGGAATGTTCAGGCTAGCGATTGCTGGAACGGCTCTATGTCCCGCACGATAGCCTTGACGGGGGCGACGGGATTTATAGGCTCCGCCTTGGCGCGGCGGCTGGAGGCCACTGGTTGGCAGATTCGAGCACTGGTTCGCCCCATATCACTGGCGGCACGGCATGCTGGCATTGCCACCCAGTGGCTAGAAGGGGACCTTGAGGACCTGGACAGCCTGCGTCTTCTCGTACGTGACGCCCATACTGTGGTGCACTGCGCGGGTGTTGTTCGGGGTGCATCACAGGCACATTTTAACCGTGTGAATGTCGACGGCGTGGCGCGACTGGTGCGAGCAGCCACAGAGCAGCACCGGGTGCCGCGCTTTTTGTTGATATCCTCTCTGGCGGCGCGGGAGCCAGACTTGTCTTTCTACGCTGCCAGTAAACGACAAGGTGAGGAAACTCTCGCCGCGGTCGCTGGTGAAATGCGCTGGGCAGTGTTACGGCCGCCAGCAGTGTATGGCCCTGGAGATAAGGAACTGCTCCCCCTGTTTCGCTGGATTGGGCGGGGCATAGCTCCGGTTCTGGGATCCAGTAGTGCACGATTTTCCTTACTTTACGTGGAGGATCTAGCCGAAGCCGTGATACAATGGCTGAACTGCGGAAACACCGAACGGCAGTTGTTCGAACTGCATGACGGATACCCAGATGGTTATACGTGGAGCGACGTGATTGATACAGTCGCTCGGTCATACGGTAGGCGTGTGGTGCGCGTACAGGTGCCGGTGTCTACACTCCGGTTGCTGGCCCGGTTAAATAGTATAATGGCGCGAGTGTTTGGCTATGCACCAATGCTTACGCCGGGAAAGGTTCGCGAACTCAACCATGCTAACTGGGTATGCGACAATAGCGTGTTAAGCCGCGCCACCGGCTGGACACCACGAGTCTCCCTAGAAGAGGGGTTGCGGCGCACATTGAGGGAGAACAACTGATACTACGAGGACTACAGCCCAAGGTGATGGAGTAAGATGTACCCATGGAAGATTATGAAGATATCTTGACGCAGCTTTACCATATCTTGAAGCCGTCCCTGAAGGACGGTCAGAACCTCGAAGAAAATACTGATTTGGTGGCTGATCTCGGCCTCGATTCTTTGCGAGTCATGACGCTGGTGGAGGAGGTGGAGGATAGCTTCGACATCTCCATTCCATTAAACATTCTTGCCAACGTGCGTACTATTAAGGACTTTGCTATGCAACTCCAACAATTAACAGAGGAAGGACTGTAATGGCCATCTTTGACAAGTTCCAGCAACTTGCTGAAGCCCGCCAAGAACTGGCGGCAAGTGGCGTCGAATCCATCACTGTAGTCATGGAGCAGGTGACCTCGCCCACCGAAGCGATTGTAAATGGTCGCCGCACGATCCTCGCCGGCACCAATAACTATTTGGGTCTTACCTTTGATCCCGATTGTATTGATGCGGCGTGCAAGGCCGCCCATGAGCAAGGGACCGGGACGACAGGATCGAGGATGGCCAACGGGACATATGCGAGCCACGTGGCATTGGAACACGATCTGGCTGACTTTTTTGGTTGCCGTGGTACCATCGTTTTCTCCACTGGGTATGTCGCCAATCTGGGGATGCTGTCCACCCTGACAGGTCCTGGTGATGTTATTCTGTTGGATGCGGACTGCCACGCCAGCATCTATGACGGCTGCCGCCTGAGTGGGGCCGACGTTATTCGATTTCGGCACAACAACGTGAGTGATCTAGAAAAACGGTTGCGGCGACTCGGCGACCGGGCTGCGAATACCTTGATACTCGTAGAGGGCATATACAGCATGCTGGGCGATCGGGCGCCATTGGCAGATATCGCCGCCCTAAAGCGCCAATACGGCGCCTACCTGTTGGTGGATGAAGCGCATTCCGTAGGCGTCCTCGGTGAGAATGGTCGTGGCCTTGCCGAGGAGGCCGGTGTTGAGGACAGTGTGGATTTCATTGTGGGCACCTTTAGCAAGAGTTTGGGCGCGATAGGTGGTTACTGTGCGAGTAACCATCCCGAGTTGGAGCTGATCCGCTACGCCAGTAGACCATACATATTTACTGCATCGCCCTCCCCTTCTATCATTGCCTCAACTCGTGCTGCCTTGGCCGCTATGCGTGCCCGTCCCGAGTTGCGCCAGAGACTCTGGGATAACGCCCGCAGTTTATATACGGGGCTGCAAGAAATGGGATTCGTTTTAGGCCCGGAGCCAAGTCCGATTGTTGCGGTTCGGCTGGGAAGCAAGGAAGAGGCCCTAAGTCTCTGGATCGGGCTTCTGGAACACGGCGTGTATGTCAACATGGTCTTACCTCCTGCAACACCTGATAACTTTCCCTTGCTCCGCTGCAGCATGAGCGCTGGTCATTCTCCAGAACAGGTGGAGCGAATCTGCGAGGCC
>CAYFXF010000144.1:0-2974 GCA_964347085.1 uncultured Gemmatimonadota bacterium
TTTTGAGCAAATTTTCATACCCTTTCTCGGTCTTCGGCGGAAAGAGTTCAAACGAATACGTTTGCTCTTGATGGTCAAATAAATCTTTTATCCTTTTCATCGGAAGTGATAAGAAGTCCCTTTTCGTTGAGAGCAGTCTAACGAGGTATCTGCTCTCTAATGGCTTCGCCTTGCCATCGGTTCTTATTTACCATAACACAGATCAAATGTGAAGACCAGCCAGTCTGTTTGCCCGCTCGAGGGAAGTGTGCAGACCGAGGGGGCCGAGGAGGATCTCTGTTGTCTGTAGCCACTCGGAGACGCGGTGGTATAGGATGCTTCTATCTCAACGGCCTTTGCTAGCCAAGCGGAGACTCTTGACCCCTTTTCCGGCCCCTCTGGTTCATGTGTCTGTTAAACGGTTGACCCGTAGTCAGCATGGTCAGCATTCATCCTGCGTGTAACCCAGTCCTCAACGGAATCATAGAATTCGGTATACGGCCAAACGCAATCCGACTCTGCTGATCCTCGCCAGGTTAGATGAACAACTGCAAGTTTTGGTTTCGCAGTGGCCACCAGGAATAGAACATCGTCGTTGTCACAACGCCGACCGATTGCCTTGACAGGTAGATTCTCCAGCGGATGACCTGGACCCAATTCACGACGAAGTTCACTTCAAAACCGTCTTTACCCTCGTCTGGAACGGGTTCCCACGGTGCTAACCACTCCAGACGCCGAAACCTTGCTTCGATCATGGGATGGCTCAGCCGTTTATCCTAAATCCTGTTCGCACAAATTCGACAGAATACCCCAATCACCCCAAGATTTTGGATCCGACTTGTGTCCTAAGTGGGAGCGGTCACAGCATATAGTCCTTCTCTAGAAATGACTTAGGTCAATTGGCTAGGATCGGAGAAAGAGGCTGATTCCCTTGGCGTCCGTTATCGAAAAAGGTACCGGAGCTCCCCTCCTTTTCTGTCCCCTTTTTCCAATACAGCCCTTGGATGCTAAGAGGCGATCTTACGCTTTCGGGTTGGCAACTCGAGCCAGTCGCAGAGTCGATCGACGGCGAGCAGCAGGTTGCCGCAATAGGTCTCCAGAAACCCGTCGTCGATCTCTGCATCTCGGGGAAGCGTCTCCGCCGCTGCTAACGCCCTCGTTCCATCGAAATCCACATAAGCCATCCGGGCGGTCAGCTCAGTCGGCGGACGGCCAAATGCGCTTCCCGGCAGCATGGCCACTCCGATTTCGTCAAGAAGCCGCTGACATAGCTCGTCGCTGGTGCCGATGCCACGCGCGGATAGTCGATCACGCACGCCGGAAAAATCAGGAAAAAGGTAGAATGCCCCGACCGGGAGATCCACGTCGACATTCGCCTCGGACAGGCGTCGTACAATGTTCCCGCCCAGGGCCCGCAAAATCCGCCGAACGTTCCACAGGTATCGCTCAAGGCGAATGCCTCCCTTGAAGGCCTTGACGGCAGCGTATTGAATGGGGGCGCTGGTCGATGTATATGTTTCGCTGGCCACTGCCGACATGGCTTCGAGCAGCCAGCGAAGGTTTTTGGGGAAGGTGAAAGTCCCCAGCCGCCAGCCCCCCGCGCCGCACCACTTGGAGAGACCGCTACTCAAGATGGTTCCCTCCGGGTAGAAACGGGCCACCGAAACGTGTTGGCCTTGATGGTGGAGCTCGCCGTAAATCTCATCGGAGAGCAACACTACTCGGAAACGCCGGGCCACGGCGGCCAGACTCTTGAGCTCGTCCGCGGAGTACGTCCCACCGGTGGGATTGCTGGGATAATTGAGGATGACAATACGGGGATGATCCGGGCCGTCACGGCACAGGGCCTTGAGCTGGGCCGGATTGAGACGCCATCCCTGGTCGCGTCGCATCGGCAGGAAATACACCTTCCGGCCCACAACTTGAGCCTGGGGTGCGTACGAGACCCAGGCCGGGGTAGGAATCACCAGGTCGCCGTCATAGACGATCTGGAGAAGAAACATCAGTTGTTTGGAACCTGGTCCAATGAGGACGTCCTCAGAGTCACAACCTATGCCGTGATTCCGGCAGTGATAGCCGGCAACGGCATCCCTGAGTTCGTATAGACCCTTCACCGGAAGATAGCTTTTCTGGGAAGCATTCGCGCGGAGCGCCTCCACAACCGAGGAAGGTACCGGGAAGGGCGACTCTCCCAGACCCAGCCTGAAAACTTGTTTGCCCTCTCTGCGCAGGTTGTCACAGACCTCGTTGATGGCAAGCGTGGGAGAAAGAAGCATGTCCCGAATCTGGGGACTCAAGTGGACGTCTGGGCAACGCACACGGTTCCGGGAGGACCTGCTCATTCCCACTCCACGTGTCCAAAGATGGTAAGCCGTCGGCGCGCGGGTATCCGATGGCCCCACGCCTGGGCCCTACCGGTCTCCTTGATCTCCCTGAGTGCCGGCTCGAAGAAAAAGCATTCCTGCCCAAAGGCTGGGCGGAGATCGTCGAGCCAGGTGGCTGCCGGATCGTATCTGGCAAAGAAAGGACGCCCCACCCAATCGGGGTCCCGACCCTGGATGAACTTGAGGACGAACACCTTTTCCCCGTTCACTTCTGCGACCCCATCCACCACAACCTTGCCCGGGGTGGCGGACATGGATGGTCCCCGCACCGTACGGCCGAGACCCGATACCCGCTGATAGGCAGCGCGAAAGATCTCGAGGGCTCTCGCGAGAGGAACTTCGAAATAGTTCTTGGGACCCGTGTCCCTCTCGACAAACATGTAATATGGAACAGCCCCCAGTTGCACTTGCATCCGCCACAGATCGGCCCATACGTTGGCTTCATCGTTCACATAGCGAACAAGCGGCGCCTGGCAACGAATCACCGCCCCTGCATCATGAATCCGGCGAACGGCTGCCTGGGCCGCAGCGGTGTTCAGCTCTCGGGGATGGCTGTAGTGGGACATGAGCGCCGGATGCCTACCGGCGCGGCGCGTCTCTTCGAAAAGCCG
>CAYFXF010000145.1:0-2922 GCA_964347085.1 uncultured Gemmatimonadota bacterium
GTATTAGTACTTAGCCTGGCCTCCACGCTCAGATTTACGGTCGCCGCATTGAAGCACAACGGGCGTGTCCGATGACCGAGACACCGTACGACATTGCGATCGTGGGCGGGGGGATTGTCGGGCTAGCGACCGCCCTGGCCCTGTCCGAGCGGGCTCCGGGGCGCCGACTCGCACTCCTGGAGAAAGAAAGCCGACTGGCTACACACCAGAGTAGTCGCAATAGCGGGGTCATCCACGCCGGCATCTACTACACGCCGGGTTCCTACAAGGCCCGCCTCTGTGTCGAGGGGGTGAGGCTGCTGCTTGCCTTCTGCAACAGGCATGGGATCCGGTATGAGCAATGCGGCAAGGTGATCGTCGCGAGCTCGGCCGATGAACTTCCTCGCCTCGAAAGGCTCTACGAACGAGGGCTCGCAAACGGTGTGCCGGGTCTCGAGCGGATCGGGCCGGATCGGCTCCGGGAAATCGAGCCCTATGCCAACGCGCTCCAAGCCATCCACTCGCCCGCGACCGCGATCGTCGATTTCGGCGCGGTGGCGCTCGTGATGGCGAATATTCTCCGGGAGCGCGGTATCGTCATCCTGACCGAAGCGTGCGTCGAGCGGATCGACCGGACGGCGGCGGGGCTGGTGCTCTCGACGCCCCGGGGGCCCGTCGAGGCTCGCGCCCTCGTCAACTGTGCGGGCCTGTATGCCGACCGGGTCGCCCGGCTGATGGGAGTGAGAGTAGGTGTGCGGATCGTCCCCTTTCGAGGAGAGTATTACCAAATGAGGCCGGAACGGCGGCACCTGGTCCGGGGTCTCATTTACCCGGTCCCCGATCCTGCCTTCCCGTTTCTCGGAGCGCACTTGAGCCGAAGGCTAGAAGGGGGTGTCGAGGCGGGGCCCAATGCGGTCCTTGCCTTTGCCCGGGAGGGGTACACGTATCGACATATCAGGCTTCGAGAGGTCGCCGGGATGCTCGCCTATCCCGGGTTCTGGCGAATGTCGGGACGCTACTGGCGGGTGGGCCTGCGTGAGGTTTACCGATCGCTCAGCAAGGCGGCCTTTGTTCGGACCGTGCAGCGCCTGGTGCCGGAGGTCACTGCGGCCGATATCACGCCCGGGGGTGCCGGTGTCCGCGCTCAGGCGGTTGAGAGGGATGGCGCGCTCGTCGATGACTTCCGTATTGTCGAGACTCCGAAAGCGATCCACGTCCTGAACGCGCCATCGCCGGCAGCGACCGCCTCCCTGGCGATCGGCCGGCACATCGCCGGCCTGGCGGCGCGGGCACTTACCTCGTGATGCAGGACGCTTCTCCGGCCATTTGAAACCAGGTCTTGCAAGGGACGTCCAGGTCTGTTCCCGGTCATGATGTGAGCAAGATGGCCCCTTCCCGCTACGGGACGTGGACGATAGTTGGCTGGACGGAGGGACTCGCCGGGACCCGGGGGGTGGGACACTTTCGGTTCTCGAGAACCCCGAAAGACCCGAAGGCGCGCGTCTGGGGGCTGACCGGGCACTTCGCGGTCGTGCGGAAGTAGTGAAACGGGGGGTCGTTTCTTCCCAAGAGGATCCTATGGGACATAAAATAAAGCGATCGAATTTCACCTTGACATCGGCGGTACCTATTGAGTAGTGTCGGCTTCCACAGCTTCGAGCGAGCCCTCCGATTGTCGCGTGGGTGATGTATAGACCAGGGGGCGGAAAGCTCTCTGTAGGCGGTAAAGATGGAATCGGGGTGACCATAGGCCCCCGACCTACCCTCAGATACAACCGACGGCGCGTCAAAACAATCAGGCGCCCTCCCGGGCGGAGCACGGCCCCGGAGGGCGTTTTAGTTTTCATGCCCGGTTCTTCACGAGCACCCACTGTGGGAGTACCTCAAGCGGTTGCTTTGAGGCGCACTATTTGGGGGGATTGCCGAGTTGCCTTTGCTATGAAGAGTCACGCGTCACGGTCTGGGGCAGGGGCGCTATTGTTGAAGCTGAAGTGAATGATATGGACAAGGCACAGCAACTCCGTGATGGCGTCCGGAGGGCCTATTCGGCGGCGGCGGAAAGACCGCAGGATGACCATCCGTTCCCAGTGGGGCGGCATTTCGCGGAAAGCTTAGGGTACCCGCAGGATCTGCTCGCGCGGGTGCCATCTGTTTCTGTTGATGCGTTCTCCGGAGTCTCCAACGTGTCCGTGCTTGCAGACATTCCTGTGGGTGCCATGGTGCTCGACCTGGGGTGCGGGGCAGGGCTCGATTCCTTGATTGCGGCCCGACGGGCGGGTACTCGGGGGAAGGTGATCGGGGTTGACTTCAGTGATGCCATGCTCGCGCGGGCCCGCCAAGCGGCATCGGAGGTTGGGGTCGGGAATGTCGGATTGTGCAAGGCCGATGCAGAGAACCTGCCCATTGGAGATGGCTCGATTGATGTCGCCTTGGTCAATGGTATCTTCAACCTGAATCCGGCGAGGCACGCGATCTTCCGGGAACTCGCACGAGTCGTGCGACAGGGTGGGGCTGTTTACGCGTCCGAGCTCATATTGAATGAACCTCTTCCCGCAGAGATTCAGGAGAGCGAAACGAACTGGTTTGCCTGAATTGCTGGGGCCAGGGAAGGCGGTGCCTTCCTCGAAGAGTTTCGAGCGGTTGGATTTTCCGAAGCTAGTATTCGGCGAACGACGCGCAATGCGCGGACGAAAAATCCGCACGTGCTTGCCGCGGACGTGTACGCGCGAAGATAGCCAACACTCGACGACAAAAAGAAACGCTTAGTTCTTGAATAGCGGCTCGGAGGGAGGGGATGTTTCTTACTTGTATTCGATGAGCGCGGTGGGCGGAAAAATTCTTTCATGACGTCGGAAAACTAGGAGGTGAAACATGGCATACCAGCTTGAGGGGCGTTTGCTCGAAGCCTGTACGTGCAAGATACTCTGTCCCTGCTGGGTCGGA
>CAYFXF010000146.1:0-2921 GCA_964347085.1 uncultured Gemmatimonadota bacterium
CCGCGGCCAGGTGCGCGCGCCTCATGGGTCCTCCTCTCCACCGGGTTCCGCACAACGCTACGCGACGCGGAGGGAAAAGGTTCGGGCTAGAAGGAGGACGCGGTGCTGACGGCGATCGCGGCCAGCACGGCGAAGGTAGCGACGACCGCGGTGATGACCACCCACCTGGGGACCCGTCTCACGTCCTCGCTCCCATGGGGCCTGCGGGGAGCAGTGTAAAGCATCCTAGGAGGCTGTCTCACGCCCTTTCGGGCGCGGAGAGATCAGGAGCCCGCTCTCAGGACGCTCCGACGGTGATCGGATCGGAGGGTGCGTTCTCGCGGCGTGCCAGCAGCAGGAACGGGATCGAGGCGGCTTGGATCACGGCGCTGACCAGGAACGACGTCGAGTAGCTCCACACGTCCGCCACCCGTCCGAGCGCCGGCTGAGTCACCACCCCGCCGGCGGACCCCATCAATGCGTCGAACGAGAGCACGGTGGCCCGTTGCTCGGACGGGATGAGCCCGTTCAAGTAGGCCTGGCGCATGGGCATCGCCGCCGCGAAGATCAGCGCCCAGACGACGAGCAGGCACAGCGCGACCCAGAAGCTCGACGTCATCCCGATGAGCCATAGCGAGATGACGCTGACGGCCGCGGCAACCATGAGCGCCTGAGTCCTTCTCGCGAACAACCTTCGGATGGCGGGAACCGTCAGCCCGCCGACGATCTGCGCTCCGGCGACGATCGCCGCCGCCAGGCCCGCGATCCCGTAGGCGTTCGGGTCCCCGTACAGCTCCAGCAGATAGGGCTGGAGGGCGTAGAACGCGTAGATGCCAACCCCCGCGCCGAACGGGGCCGCGAGCATCAGCCAGCGGACCGGGCGCTTCCGCCAGCCGTTGTCGATCGACCCCCGCACCACCGAGCGCACCGCGGCCAGCGCGCCTTCGTCTCGGTTCGGAGTGAATCCGAGATCCTTCATGAAGACGAGGGCAGCCCCCATCGCCAATACGAGCATGGCCGCCCGAAGGATGTACGGAACCGCCAGGTTGGTGGCCTGAGCGATGAACCCACCCGCGACCGAGCCCGAGAACATCGCCACCCCGAACACCACCTGGCCTCTGCCGAAGACCGATTCCAGATTCCCCTCGAAGCCGCTGTGCGTCAGCGCGTCCACGAGCCACGCCTCCACAGCACCGGAGAAGAAGGTGAAGCCCAGGCCGATCAGGATCGAGGCGATCGCCCAACCCCAAAGCGGCGCCTCCGTCTGCCACATCAAGAGGTACAGCAATGTTGAGAGGAGCAACGTGGTCGCACCCAGCACGAACGACGTGCGTCTTCCCCTCGTGTCCGCAACGAGACCCGTGGGGACCTCGAAGAGCACCTGCCCCAGCGTGAAGAAGGCGTTGGCCGTGAAGGCCTGCGCATTGCTCAGCCCCGCGTCGAGCAGGAACAGCGTGTTCACACCCCAGATGAGCGAAGCCGCCAGGGTCGACAGCAACGTCAAGAGGAGGTAGATGCGTTGAACCCTTCGTGCAGCGTCGGTCAGAGTTCCCTCGCATTCTCGGTGCGGCTGGGCGGAAAGGGCATTCAACCACAGGGACGAGTGAAGCAGGCGCCGCGGGCTGCACCGGGGAGGCCTTGCCGGCCGATGGGGCCACCTAGTACAGTCCCTTTGTCCTGAACAAGGAGGTCGGGGATGTCAGAGGAGCAGAACAAGGCGCTGTTCCGCCGGTTCATCGACGAGGTCCTCATGACCGGGGACGTGGACAAGGTGGACGAGTTCATGGCGCCGGACTTCGTCGACCACGAGCAGATGCCGGGGAGCCCGGGCGGCAGGGAAGCGCCCAAGTGGTTCATAAAGACGATGCACTCCGCCTTCTCGGACTTCGGGTACGAGATCCAGGACCTCATCGCCGAGGGCGACCGCGTTGCGGTCAGGGCCAAGATCCGGGGAACCCACACCGGTGAGTTCATGGGGATCCCGGCGACCAACAAGCCCTTCGAGATCGATACCATCGACGTCGTGCAGATGAAGGAGGGCAAGTCCGTCGCCCACTGGGGCGTGACCGACGCGATGGCCATGATGCAGCAGTTGGGCGTGATGGAGGGCCCGCCCGCATAACGCTCCCGTCAGCCCCGTCCATGTGAGCGCTTTGTGAGCGCGAGTCACTAGCGGATCCTCCCCAGGTGGCTGCGGTCCCGGGAGCGCCTCGCCGCATGCTGTAGTATGAGTAGGTACCTACCTGTTCTACTCGGGTCCGAGCCGGCTCGCTTCCAGCTTCCTGACGGTGGGCTCCCGTTACACAAGCGACACGGAGACGCTATGAGAAATGCACACGCAAGTTCACCCTTCCCATCAATTCGGGACTACCCGTACCCTGTTCGGCCTCGAGCCGCGCGGAGACGCCGGTCCCGACCTTGGCTACGGATTCGAGGGTGGGTCCTACGCCCCTAGTCCCCTGGACTGCGGCTCTGGCGCTGGCCGGACGGACCGGGCGTCCCCGTATCGGGTGCTGCCTCCTGTAGACCGGGCACATGCCAGAAAGCTATGGAAAGCGCAAGCGACGGGGAGTGAAGGCGAGAAAGGCCGCCGCGCGGGAGGAACGCCGGATCGCGCGAAACCGGCGTCGCAAGGCCCGCGCGGCCGGTGTGGCGGATCCACCGGGAGAGGAGACATCGCCCGATACGGGCAGCCCAAGCGACGCCGGAGATCGCCCGTCCGCCCGTCCGGAGGAGTGAGGCGTCGCTCGCGTGGCGGAGCCCGCCACGTGAGCCCGTATACTAAGTGTGAGGGTTCCGCATCGCAGTCAGAATCTCAGTTTGTCTCGAGCAGTTCCCTCAACCGGCGCACGCGCCGGAGGCCGACGGGCCAGCGGTTCAGGTCCGCCCCGGCCAAGGAAGGAGGGATTGCTTGTGACGACTGGTACCGTGAAGTGGTTCAG
>CAYFXF010000147.1:0-268 GCA_964347085.1 uncultured Gemmatimonadota bacterium
AATGTAAACCGACCAGGCGTCTTTCGTCATCTTGAAGTCATCCTCGCTCTTTCCCGGCTTATACGGCTTGGCAAAGAGACGATAGCCCTTCTTGCCCGGGAAGAACCCGCGACGTACCCCAACGCTCCCCGAGAACACGTTCACGCCAAACACGGTCTGCTCGTTGAAAGCCAAGAGTTGGCCCAACGCGGCGATCTTGCGCATTTTCCGGTCCCAGCCCGGCCAGCGCTGGCTGAACGCCCAGTAGGCGCCTTCGTTGTAGGAACCG
>CAYFXF010000147.1:412-2901 GCA_964347085.1 uncultured Gemmatimonadota bacterium
CATGTAGCCGGCGCCCCCTTTATCTTTGAAAGGTTCCGGTCTCGGCCCGGCCAGGTGATTCCGGTAACGCACATCACCGGTTTGCGGATCGAGCGCGTAGAAGTACATCCCGCCATCCAGGAAGGTGGAGCGGCCGGCAGAGAAATAGACCAGTGGACGCGGCGGGTTGACGGTCACGTCGTTCTGGACCATCACCGTGCCGTGTACAGGCCAGGCCGATTCCAATTGACCGAAAGCCCCGACCTGCCGCTCTTCCGGCGCGGCGAGAAAGCGCCATACCTCGGCACCGTTAGAAACATCAAGACAGTAAACCCAACCGTCAGCACATCCAAATAGCGCCAGCCCGCCGTGAACGGTCGGGGGCGAGTCAATGCGCCCACCCGCAGTGAAGTCCCACAGCCTGCGGCCGGTCTGAGCATCCAATGCGGCAATGGTATGTGCGTCCTTCTCAGCGACGAGCAGTTTGCCTTGGGCAACTACGGGGGGCGTGATCGGTGCCGCGAGGCGCACCTTCCATCGCTGGCCCAACCGGTCGGGCACAGCGGTCCCGGCCGCCCCGCTGCGTCGTGGGTCGTGACGGTACATGGGCCAGTCAGCATCATTTCGGATTTCGGAGTTCGGAGTTTGAACTTTGCCGAAAGCCGGGCCTTTCACCAGGCGCGCCGGTGTTTTCGGGGGGTCGGTCTTTTCGGCTTTCGACTCGCGCTTCGCAGTTAGTGCGTTGAAGTTCGCCAACAGCACGCCCTGGTAGCACACACATTGATGGGGGGCTACATAGAGCATCCCGTTCGCGGGCAGAACTCCATAGATGCATGGCGCACGCAGCCAATCGTTCCGCATATGATCGTCGCCCTTCAGGTCCAGGTATTCGACCCCGCGCTTAGGCAGGAGTAGGTACCGTTCTGTCGCCTTACTCTGATAGCAGCGATAGTGATGTCCGGGACTCGTTAGCATCGGCACGGAGACCGTCCGCTTCGCCTTCCGGGTGAGGAGATCGTAGCCGATTCGCTGTGTCTTCGTATGCTCACCGCTCAAGGGCAGGTTGTCCGTAAGGTTCACGCCGAACCATACAAGTCCGTCGATGACGAACACGTCCTGCCCATGTCCGCTGGGTCCCCGGAACTGCGGGCCCATCCAGAGCAGCTCGCCGGTCTCCGCAGAAAGGACGGCGGCCTGGTCAAGACTGCGCCTGTAGCTCCGCTCCTTGAAGACGACGCCCGTCACCGGTCCATAGCCCAGGATCACGACCTTGTCATGGGCTGCACGTCGTAGGCCATAATCTTCCCTTGATTCTGGCTTAACCTGAAATCCTTGCCGGGTCGAACGTTGGACCGGTCAGTACTCCTGATCGACAGGATAAGCTGACCGGAATCCAGGAGGAGTTCGTCCGCCCCTTCGGTCCCTTCGATAATCTTCAACGACTTCCCGGTCGCGGCATCGAGCACGCTGACGGGGGCTTCGTATCCGAGCGTGACGTAGAGCCTGTCGTCCGTCGCGACCAGGCGTCGCTTCGTCGTCTTTGGCAGGCTCCGCAGGAAGCCCCACCTGTTGTCCGGATCGTTCCAGCGTGAAGGGTCATGCCACTCTCGCCAGCCCCAATTCGGCATCGGGAGTTTCCATAGCAGCAGGCCGTTGAAAGCATCCCGGGCGATCAGTGACCATTTCGCCGGGAATCGCTTCTCCGGCTGGCCGAGAACACCTTCATCCCAGATGTAGAAAATGCGTCCGCCGCTCGAAACCATGCCGGCCATGCTCGAATTGACCTCGTGACTGCGCGCGTAGGCCGGGCCGCACACCCACTGCATGTGCTTCGGCGGCCCAACAACGGTATCTCGCGAGACGGCATTATTGTCCGCGCCGCAAAAGTAGTGCGGCCAGTCGTCGATTGCGTCCGGCACGGGCTTGACGTATTTGTCCAGACCCGATGAAGACGGTTGCTGCTCCAGCGAGTTGACTGCCATCCCTTTCGGGACAAATGCGACCCCGCGCGGAGCGAGAACACGGGCAATCTCTGCCGGCGACACACGACTCTCGTCACTCGACACCACGATAAGATTAACCAGATTGTCGGCATAAGGCAGACTTTCTCCCTCCCAATGCCTGATGGATACTCGTCCGTAATTGCCCTTGGCACGTACGGTGGAGCGTGCTTTAGCAACAGCAAGCGGATCACGATGAAGTCCCTGCACAACGTAGTTCGGATCTTCTCCAAGTGCTGCACAAAGCGTGCCGTCGCCACAGCCCACATGTACGATGAGTCCACCTTTGATGTCAGCCTCCATCAGACCCGGATTCGTCAGCCCTACGCCCGTGTCTTTCGGCTTGACTACCGTCCGTTCCTGTCCGGCGGCGCCAAGGCCCATCAGCGCCAGCAGTGTTAGCGTCCGCAATGGATTCGTCATGGTCATCATCACTCATGGTCCTGTTATAGAGTTCGTGCGCTGTGATTCTATTTACGGCCCCTTGGTGTCAACCTAAACAGACCGGCC
>CAYFXF010000148.1:0-2867 GCA_964347085.1 uncultured Gemmatimonadota bacterium
AGGGACTTTTTCGGCACCGCCGCCAAGCTTGCAGCCATGGCCGCCGCTTCGTATCCGGTGATCCGCTTTGGGCACCACGCCGTCTCCTATGCCCCCCATTCCTTCCAGCCCGTGGAGCTGGCCTATGGAGCCGAGAAGTTCACCTTTGCCTACGTCTCTGATACCCACCTCTTCGCTCGCGGGATGAACCACCGGTTTGTGAAGTCGGCGCTGAAGGCGGTCGAGGATGTCAACGCCATGCGCCCCCGGCCGGATTTTGTCCTCTTCGGGGGGGACCTGGCCCAGCTGGGCCTGCCGGAAGAGCTGAAGCTCGGCCAGCAGATCCTCACAGAAGTGAAGCCAAAGCTCTACATGATGGTCGGGGAGCATGACTGGTACTATGACATGGGGGAGAAGTGGCAGGATCTGTTCGGCCACCAGTGGTATTCCTTCGACCACAAGGGGATCCATTTCATCGTGCTGAACAGCGTTATCGTAGAGGATTACTGGACGACCCCCAAGATGACCCCCATGGACCGGATGCTCTTTATGGCCCAGCTCGATAACCCGAAGGGGAAGCCGTTCACAGTGGGCGAGCAGCAGCGAGACTGGCTGCAGAAGGACCTGGCCGGGGTGGACAAGGCGACCCCCATCGTGGTCTTCTCCCATTCCCCGGTGTACAAGTACTACAAGGCGTGGAACTTCTGGACCGACGATGCCGAGGAGGTTCAGAAGCTCCTGGCTCCCTTCAAGTCCGTGACCGTGGTCCACGGCCACACCCACCAGGTCCTGACCAACCGGATCGGCAATATCCACTTCCACGGCATGCTGTCCACGGCCTGGCCATGGCCCTACGCCCCCGAGGGGATCCCCAAGCTCACCATTCAGATGGAGCGGGCCGATCCCTTCAACCAGTTCGACGCCTGTGGGTGGGGGACGGTGGATGTCCCCCGGACCGGACGGATCACTAAGACCTATAAGCTATGGGACCGGAACCCGATGGTCGTGACCGCTGCTGATGTTGAAACCGGTAAAGAGGCTCCTGCAGGACCATCGTATTAGGCGGACGGGAAAGGAGGGAGAATCATGGGGAGACGATTCGTGGTCGGGGGCCTTGGTGTCGGTGTGCTGATGGTAGTCGGTCTTGCCCTCTCCTTTCCAGACCCAGGCACCCCTGGGTCTTCGTCGGTTCACGTGGCCGCGGCTGCCGATGAGCCCTGGGTGACCCAGGCGATCACGGCTTGCGACAAGAAGAAGACGGTTATCGTCGAGGGGTACAGGGAAGGGGAGCTGATGCCGTCCGAGAAGGCGCGACAGGTAGCGAAGCTGCTCATGGCGTTGATGAAGTACTGCGACTACGAGGTCCTCGCCAGGCTGCCCCAGCAGGGGGAGACCGTCTATCTCTCCGTCGAGGGTCGGCCCTTCGTCACGATGAGCAAGGTTGGGGAGGAACTGCCTTTCATCCTCGTTCACGGCGGCACCCCGCATAGCGCGCGGGAGAAGCGGGTCTGGGCCGCCGAGCAGAAGCGAATCATCGACGAGGGATACAAGCTTTTTCACAGCCCCAAGCTCGGGACGAACGGCATCTCCTGCGACATGTGCCATCCGGATGCCTCGAATATCCATCCCGAGACCTATCCCAAGTTCCAGACGCAGCTGAAGAAGGTTGCCCTCCTCAGGGACATGGTTAACTGGTGCATCGAAAACCCGATGGAGGGAAAGAAGCTCGCCGATGGCGACGGCAAGATGAAGGCCCTGGAAGCATACATGCTCTCCGCCCGGGCTGGGAAGACCTTAGTGCCGGGAAAACATTGAGCTAATGCGTCTCCTTCCACGGGTGAGCATGTCAGGCATGCCTTTTTGCCCCACTCAATTTCTATAGTGGGGATTTCGTTGATTTCACGCTCAAGTCACTGCTCGATGCCCCCGACTATAGGACCATAGTAGTATTCCGGAGCTCTTGGTCGCACTCGCTTCTAAAAAGCAAAACGCCCTCGCGGGCCCTGCTTCGCCCGAGACACACAAGTAAACGAGAACCGCGCGCTTCACGATACGAAGCCTGCGGATGTGTTCCGCAACGGCGTGTGCGATTTCGGCGAACGCCAGATGTGTCGGGAGGGGCGACGGGATAGGTGCGCGCCGGATATCACCGTCTCACACAACGGGGAATGCTATTTTTTTGCATTCGTGGCAGATACCATGAGAGATTATCGGGCAAGAGGCTTCTTCGAAGAGGCGCAGATGTCCTACTGCATCTTCTATCTCTAACCACTTCTTAGATCCCTTCACCTTCTTGCACCAGGCGCACATCAGAATCAATTCATGCGATCTCTCAATGTTTGAATCGATGAGTAATACGCGTTCACGAGCCTCTTCTTTTACGATCCGAGAATGAAATTCTAATCCTCTGTTCGTCCCAGGGATGATTCGGAGTGTCAGCAACCGCCTGACCGAAGGAGAGTCGCACCGGTATGGGATCTCCTCGCTCTTCCCGAGTTCCCTAACCCGTCGGCAAATATGATCATAGATGTATCTTACTTCCTCTCCGGCAATATGAGAACGTAGCGGTGTTCCGATCACGTCTTCCGGATCTCCTGCCATGCCATTTTCTCTCGCAAAGGAAATCCAATCATCATTCACGAACTCGATAATATCGTCAGCATTGATTCTGTAGATGAACTCTCGATTATCCATTGCTTCGTTTTCCAAAGACTCCTTCCCGGGCTGTATGCATCCCGCGGAAGAGAGTTTAGTGCTGTCGGGTGACGTCGATTGAGCCGGCGGTGGGCCGGGGATTATGCCTACCCGGTTCCACGTACACTCTCTGCGAAGATGGCCGCCGGTCCCGTTTTCGGCCAACTATTTTTTACGACTTATAGTGCTCTATG
>CAYFXF010000149.1:0-2862 GCA_964347085.1 uncultured Gemmatimonadota bacterium
CGCGCGGGAAGGCCATCGCCCAGGCGACATCGCTTGGCGGACCGTAGTCGCCGTCCCCCGCCAGGAGGCAGCCCATGCGGCCGAACGCTTGACCCAGGGCCAGCATCGGCGCGAAGAGATCGCAGACCACCGGGAAGGAGATCCGTTTCCAGAGGCAGTAGCCGGCCACACCCAGAACGCCGCCGGCCAGACCGCCGTACCAGACCAGGCCGGATCCAGTGAGCAGCATCCGCGCCGGCGCGGCGAGCACCTGGTCCCAATTCTCGATCGTGTAGTAGATGCGGCCGCCCAGCAATCCGCCGACCGCGGCGGCGAAGACGGTCCCGAATGCGTGGCCTGCGTCGAGCCCCTTACGCGGGAACTCCTTCTCAAGGATGAAGGCCGGCACGATGAACCCGAGGGCGGTCATCAACCCGAAGCTCCCGAACTTGATCGGTCCGATGCTGAAGAGTACCTCGCCGATCATCTCTCAGCTTCGACAGGGTTCAATATCTGCGGCTCAGGCCGTCTGCAAGCACTCAACCTGCGGCGGGCCGTCCGTCAATGCTAGACCCTGACGGGTGCCCTTGTCTTGTCGAACGCGGCTTCTACGCATATAGAGGCGGGAGGAATCTCCGGCCTCATCACTTAGAGGTCAAGCGAAGGACGGGAGCCCGACCGGGGAGGTATGTACGATGCGAGGGACCGGGCGATTCAGAGCTCGCAGCTTCGCGGTTCTGGACTACCGGAACGTTGAAGACGCCGGACCCGAATAGGTGGACGGTCTGGAAGATCGTCTTGATGCTGGAGGGCGTCGCTCTGCTGATCGGCCTCGCCATGCCGATAACGCCCAGCAAGACGGGCGGCGACTTCAGCTTGGCCGACTGGTTTTTCGAAGACCCGAGCTACCTGCAAGAGGTTCTGGTCTACTTCCTTTTCACCAATCTCGTCCTGGCCGTTCTCGTACTTATCGCGCTGTTGCTCCTCCGTAGCGAGAAGTCGCAGGGCTAGCGCTCGCCGTGGCGGCCGACCGTCAGCTGCTAATTCTAGCGCTAGCGAACGAGATCGACCCGCACCGCCAGGATGAGTGCGCCCCGGTCAGGATCGGGCTGCGCCGATCCCAGCACGACAAGCTGGCCGATCCGCGCGTTCACCGCCGTTCGGAAGATTTGGCCGTATTTCTCGGCGAGTAGACCGACTTCCAACTTCACCGATCCGCCGTCGTCCGTCTCGCGCACCTCGCCGACGTTCGCTTCGATGAAGTAGCGCTCGCCGCCGGCGGCTACGCCCTGGGCGAGGCCGCTCCACTCGATGCCGGTCAGCACCGTCTCACCGATCAGGCGGTAGTTCTTGAACCGGAAGACGTCTTGAGGCAATGCGTCTGCGATCTCGGCCAAGCGCGGGTCATCGGCCGTGACGTTACCGTTCGCCTCGACCAGCCTGAAATGGAGGTTTACGCTCGGGTCCACCACGTCATAGCGCGTCAGCACCTCGCCGATGCGGTCCAGCATCTCCGGCGCCTCGCGAACCGTAAGCGTCCGCGTCTGCTCGTCTCTGCTCACCACCCCACCGCGATCGGCGAACACGTACGGGTCTATGATCCGGTGCGCGGCCTCGGTTTCCAAGTACTCGAGCTGGTAGGTACGCACCTCGAGGTCGCCGTGCGCGTCCCCTTGAGACAGCAAACGCGCTATCGCCCAGCCGCCTAGCAGCAAGAGAGCCACCATCGTCACTGTGAAGATCTTCGTTTGCATCGTACGCCTCCGATCTAGTAGAACCAAATCACTTTCGCCGATCGATCGCTGGTCTCGAAGACCATCACGTTCTGGCCCGCCGGTGCCTGGACCAAGGGCTCGATAGCCGCCGGGACCGGACCGATCTCGCCCTCGAGGGTTGGAGCGCCGCCGAGCGCCTGAAGGACCATCGCGCCGGCGATCGCCGCCGCCGCAGCGACCGGCCCCCAACGCCAGAACTGCTGCCAGCGCCGGGCCTTCGTTCGACGTTCACGCGCAGCGCTCAACGCCACATCGACAGTAGTAGGCGGCGTCATCCGGGTCAGCGCGGCCGCAAGCCCTGCCTGGCCAGCCAGGAGCTTCGTGCCTACGACCTGACAGCGCGCGCACTCGCGCAGGTGAACCGCAAGCTCGGAATCGCCCTGGCCCGCGAGCTCCGCCGGGTCCGCCTCCAGCAACCGTTCCAACGCGGCATCGCAGTTAATCGCTATAACCCTCCACCAGTTCTGGATGGCTCTCCAGGATTCTCCTGCGGATCGCTCTCCGCGCTCTGAACAAGTGCGATCGAACCGTGACCGGCTCTATCTTGAGCATCGCGCCCGCTTCGACCGTGCTGTATCCTTGCAGGTCGACGAGGTCGAACACCTCGCGCTGTCGGTCCGACAGCTCCTCCAGGAACGCCTTCACCAGGTCGCTCGCACGTCGTTCATCGGTGAGCCCCTCATCGTCTCGCGGGTCCGTCGCCGCGGCCGCGGAACCCTGCTTCAGCTTCAGGGCCAGCCGTTCCCGCCTCCTGCGCTTTCGCTGCAGGTCGGCGGCCGCACTCCGTGTCACCTGGTACAGCCAGGTGCTGAGGGCCGACCGGCCCTCGAAGCTCGCGATATGGCGGTGCAGCCGGACCAGCGTCTCCTGCGTGACATCGTCGGCTTCGTCCCGATCGCCGGTGCGTGCCAGCGCCCAGCGGTAGATCTGCTCGTAATGTCGCCGCACCAGGCCCTCGAACGCCGCCTTGTCCCCGGCCTTGGCGCCTCGTATAAGGGCCGATACGCTCTCATCTATCCTCGCCAGCTCGCTCAACGGGACTCCCGGTGGTCCTCTATCGACCTTGTGACGTCAGTTTCGGCCCCGGCGTTTACGTCCTGGTGCTGGG
>CAYFXF010000150.1:0-236 GCA_964347085.1 uncultured Gemmatimonadota bacterium
CGGACCGCCAGCAGACAAACGACTTCGCCTGGAAGGGGGAGGGGGTGATGGCGGGGCCCGTCGCCGCCGGCATCACCCGGTGGGCGCTGCCGCAGGAGGAGCTGATGAGCATTCCCGGCTACCGTCAGGGGCCGGAGCGGGCTGAGGACCTGGCCCTGGCGCGGCGGCTCTACGAGGAGGCGGGCAGCCCCGAGATCGAGTTCGCCTTCCTCGACTTGCCCAGCTACATTCCGGCG
>CAYFXF010000150.1:246-2850 GCA_964347085.1 uncultured Gemmatimonadota bacterium
GATCGCCACCTGGGGGTTCGATAACGGCTGGATCGACCTGGACGACTGGGTCTACCCTTACTTCTACACCGGCGGGCCCAAGAACTCGTTCGTCGTCAGCGACCGGGAGCTGGACAGGCTCCTGGACGCCCAAAGGGAGGAGTTCGACGAGGAGCGCCGGCGGGAGATCGGCTACCAGATACAGCGCTACCTTCTCGGCATGGACCCCGGCGGCAGCGGCCGGCCCACGGACCCCCCGCCGGAGGCGGCCTTCGCCCGGCTGGAGTACGCGACGCAGGTATCGGCGACGCTTTCCTGGCCCTACTACAAGAACCGGACCCTGTTCCCCTTCCTGGGGAACAACCACTGGCTGGCGAACACCTGGCTGGACCGCAACGATCCTTCGCACGCGGGACGGCCGGACTGAGCGCCGTCGCTGCCGCGCGGGTTGACAAATAAACGTTTGTTGGGCTATACAGGGGTCTGTGCCCAGACCACACCTACACCAGCCAGGCGAGCCACCCGCACGGCCGTAGGAGCGTCGCGTGACCGAACCTCGGGCGGCCGATACCGATGTCCTTTCCGCTCCCCACACCGTCGAGTTCCCCTACACGCGGTCCGTTGGGCCTGTCATCGGCCGCTTCCTCACCGGCCTTCGGGACAGGAGGATAGAGGGCATCAGGACGGCGGACGGAAAGGTCCTGGTACCTCCCACCGAGTACGACCCGAACAGCGGCGAGCCGCTGGACGAGTTCGTTGAGGTGGGACAGTCGGGCGTGGTGGTCAGCTGGGCCTGGGTGTACGCCCCCCGCAAGAACCACCCTCTCGATAGGCCCTTCGCCTGGGCGCTCGTCCGGCTGGACGGGGCCGACACGGCGCTGTTGCACGCCGTCGACGCCGGCGGCGAGTCGAAGATGGCGACCGGCATGCGGGTCCGCGTCCGCTGGCGTGAGGAGACAGCGGGGGAGATCCTGGACATCGCCTGCTTTGAGCCGGAGGCGGCGACGTGAGCGAGCCGGTCCGCAGCATCCGGACCCCGATCAGGCTGGAGTACCGCATGGCGGCGGGCCGGGCCCAGGGCCGGTTCCTGAAGGGCCTCAGCGAGGGCCGGATCCTGGGCCAGCGCTGCCCTCGGTGCGGGAAGGTGTACGTGCCGCCCCGCGGGCTATGCCCGGTCTGCGCGGTGGTCACGGACCGGGACGTCGAACTGTCGGACAAGGGGACGGTCACGACGTTCTGCGTCGTGAACCTCCCCTTCTCGGGGCAGCAGATCGAGATCCCCTACGTCTGCGCATCGGTCCTGCTCGACGGCGCCGACGTGCCGCTGTTCCACCTTGTCCAGGAAGTGCCCGCGGAGGAGGTGAGGATGGGGATGCGGGTCGAGGCCGTGTGGGCGCCGCGCGAGGAGCTGAAGCCGACCCTGGAGAGCATCCGGCACTTCCGGCCCAGCGGCGAACCCGACGCCGCGGTCGAGATCCCGAGGAGCACGTCCGGTGCGTGACGTGGCGGTCGTTTCCTTCGCTCAGGCGCGGAGCGTGCGGCGCGAGGATGGTCGGAGCGAGGTGGAGATCCTGATGCCCGTGGTGAGCGAGGCGCTGGAGCGAGGGGGGATTCCCCGCGAGGAGATCGGCTTCACGGTGTCCGGGAGCTGCGACTACCTGGCCGGGGAGCCGTTCTCGTTCGTGCTGGCGCTGGACGCCGCGGGCGCATGGCCGCCGATATCGGAGTCGCACGTGGAGATGGACGGCGCCTGGGCGCTGTACGAGGCGTGGGTGCGCCTCCAGCACGGCGATATCGATTCGGCGCTGGTGTACGCCTTCGGCAAGTCGTCCATCGGCGACGTAAGGGAGATCACGGCCCTGCAGCTGGACCCGTACTACGCGGCGCCGCTGTGGCCAGATTCGATCAGCCTGGCCGCCCTCCAGGCGCGGGCTTTGCTGGAGTCGACCGGCTACAGCGAGGGCGACATGGCGGCGGTAGCGGTCCGGGGCCGGGAGAGCGCCAAGACCAATCCGATGGCGCAGGTCGCGGGCGACTTGACGGTGGAAGAGCTGCTGGCGGCGCCGTACATCGTCTCGCCGCTGCGGGCGCACGACTGCCCGCCGATCTCCGACGGGGCGGCGGCGGTGGTGCTGGCGGCCGGAGACCTGGCGCGAGCGGTGTGCGACCGTCCGGCGTGGATCCGCAGCGTCGACCATCGGATCGAGCCCCACTACGTAGGCGCGCGGGACCTGACGACCTCTCCGTCCACGGCGCTAGCGGCTGAGAAGGCGGGCGTGCAGCCGGGCACGGTGGACGTGGCGGAGCTATACGCGCCGTTCACACACCAGGAGCTGATCCTGCGTCAGGCGCTCGGGCTCGTCGATGAGGTCACGATCAACCCGTCGGGGGGCGCTCTGGCGGCGAACCCGGTGATGTCGGCCGGGCTCATCCGCATCGGCGAGGCGGCGCGCCGGGTCATGGAGGGGAAGGCCGACCGCGCCCTGGCACACGCCACCTCGGGGCCGTGCCTGCAGCAGAACCTCGTCTGCGTGCTGGAGGGCGAGTGATGGCGGAACGCTGCGCCGTGGTCGGCATCGGGCAGACGAAGCACGCGGCGAAGCGTGGCGACGTGTCGATGCCGGG
>CAYFXF010000151.1:0-2830 GCA_964347085.1 uncultured Gemmatimonadota bacterium
GGGTGAGAATTAATAATTTCGAATTTAAAAATCTGCAATCTGCAATCTACAATCTAAAATCTGACCTCTGACTTCTGTCCTCTGACTTCTGTCCTCTGCCCTCTGACTTCTGCCCTCTGCCCTCCGCAATCCGCAATCCGCAATCTACAATCTTAAATCTGCAATCTACAATCTTAAATCTGCAATCTACAATCTTAATTATGCCCTCTGCCCTCTGACTTCTGCCCCTCCCCATTTACTTTGCCAGTCTATTCCTGAAAGGACACTATTTTCATACCCAACAATAAGACCATGCATCCGTGTGAGGGAAAGATTCTTGGTACGTGAACGTAACCGCTTGAGACCATTGACTATCATTACTAAAGCAATTCGTTTGGCATCTCTTTTGCTTGCCACGTATGGGGCAGAAAAGTCTGGTCACAGGAACGTTTTCCTGCCACCTCTCGGCCGGGCTTCTACAGGATGCATAAAGGTGGCAGTTATGCGCTAGCGGGGCACGGGAAAAACGGGAGGAATTTTGGCTTGGGGTTAGTCGTGATCTTCTGAGGATACGCAGTTTTGAGCAAGATGTCCCTGATGCTTTCATTCAGTTCTTCATTGGGCGCAAGGTCTAAAACTGAGTTTTTGGCCGAACTTTGGCAACAGCCGTGTGATCTCGGCCGCAACAGACGAAACCGTAGACAGCTTTGCTGCCAGGAACCTCTCAGATGACTTCATGGTGCTTGGGCTAGCTGTGGAATGATGAACATGGAAAACGATTCATCAAGTAAGGACAAAAAGCCCCAGGAAAGGGCTACTCAGAAACTTCATTTCCTGCTGGATACCATTGAAACCGAGCTTACCGATATGGCGGAAGTGGTGGAACTGCAGGGGCCTATCTTGGAGCAGGCGGCTGCCCATGAAGAGCACACCATCGCAGGGCTTCACCATGAAGGAATGGTAACGGACGATCTAGATCTGGACGTAGATTTTTCCGAAGAGTCGGATGAGCCTTCACCTGAGGCTGAGACCGCAGACGAGGAGGCACTCGCCGCACTCGAGGCCATGAGTGATGCTGAGGTAGAGGTAGAGGCCATGCTAACAGAGGACGTGGCCACCGTCACCGAAGATTCCCCTGCCGTGGCCACCAGCGAGGATGAAGTAGATGTGGACGTTGCCCAGGCACTGAAAGAGCTTCTCACCACGCGTGAAGTGGATGTCTCAAAACTTCTCGAAAAACAGCCCATGCAAAAGCAACCCGCCGGAAAGCCCTCTAGCAATGCTACGGAACTTTTCGAGGACCTTTTCGATGATCTGGACATACCGGTTGAATCCGAACAAAACGATACTGGGGCTGCGGAGCCTCCAGCCATTGACGATCAACTCCCCCGGGACCTCCTCGCCGATCTGAACGTACCACCCGAGGTGGAAGAAAGGGATGCCACCACTGCAAAACCGGTTACCCCTGAGAGAGAATTTGCAGAAGATCTCCTTACCGAACTGGAACTGGACGGCACAGGTAATGGGGAAGCCGGAACAGCTGGTGGAGCATCCATTTCGCCTGCTTCCGATGAGGAGTTGGCTACTCTGCTGAACAAAAAGATTGAAGCCCTTGTAATCCGGGTGGTGGAGAAACAATTGTCTGCCATTGCCGAGCGTGTCCTCAGGGACAAGATCAACAAGATTTTTAAATCCATGAAGTAAATCTCTGACCTCTCTCACATCTCTCTTGATCACTGTAATCCCACCATGTCTTGAAAATGATTCATCCATTTTGACCGACCTCGCTGTTTTGTGCTAGGCTAGCTTACCGCTTTCGTTATATGTTTTTTCCACCGGTCCGGGGGAAGGTGCTGAAGTGTCCCGACGCTTGGCCGTCCATCCTGATTGAGAAGAGGAAAAAGTACTCCGGTGAGTGCAATGGAGCCAATCATCCGTTTGCCAATGCTTCCAACCGTTGCCGCCCTCTGCTTGGCTCTCGCCGTGCTCGTTGGCTGCTCAACGGCTTCGGATGAGTCGGTTTCAATTCAGTCTGCGCCCGGAACCAAGACAAAGATTATTCTCCTCCGGCACGCGGAAAAGGATATCGAGCACAGTGAAGAAATAAAGGAAGCTAAGATTAAGGTAGACATGGGTCTGACCCCCAAGGGTAAGCGGCGAGCCCAGGCGCTGTTGGATGCCATCGGCGACATCGGCGTAACCGCCATCTACTGTCCAAACCTCCGTCGGAATATACAAACCGCCCAACCACTAGCGGATCATCTTGGTCTGAAACTAAACCTTGTTTCCAAGTCACGTTTGTTGGACTCTCGAAAGCTGGCCAAAGAGTTACTCGACGAAATCCTCACCAAGCACGCTGGCGGCGTTGTCGTCTGGATTGGTGACACCAGAAATCTTCGGGAAATTTATGAGATGCTGGATGGAACCGGCAGCCCCCCGGTGGAATACGGGGATCTCTATTTCATAGTGGTTCCGGATGTCGGTACGATTCGTATCAAGAAATCTACTTACGGTGAGTAGGTTGATCGGGATTTATTACAACTTATGGCTTTCAGTATTTGGAATTCTATATAGGTTTAGCCGGTTGAGCCGGTTTTATTTAGCTTCCAGCTCTCAGCCATCAGCAGTCAGAATTCAGAATTCAGAATTCACAATTCAGGAGTAAAACCAATTCTTTCGTCCTCTAGACTCCTGGCTTCCTTGCACTTCGGTGCCTAGTGCTTACTCCTAGTGCCTAGTAAACCTCTGACCTCCGACCTCTGTGGGAGCGGCTTTCTAGCCGCGATCTCAGAAAAATCCGCAATCCCTGCCTGCCATCGCGAGCCCGCCCGGCATCGCGAGGCTTCAGCCG
>CAYFXF010000152.1:0-2825 GCA_964347085.1 uncultured Gemmatimonadota bacterium
TTTGGGAAGGGTCATCGGGGCCAAGGGGCCAGGGCTTATCATCCTCATCCCCGTGGTGGATCGGATGGTGAAGGTCAGCCTGCGCCTGGTGGCCATGGACGTACCTCCTCAAGATGTGATTACCCGAGATAACGTATCTGTGGAGGTCAATGCAGTAATCTATTTCCGGGTGATGGATCCCAATAAAGCGGTAATACAGGTGGAAGATTACCTTTACGCTACCTCCCAGCTGGCGCAGACTACTTTGCGCAGCGTCTGCGGTCAGGGGGAACTGGACGAACTGCTTACTGAACGTGAAAAGATCAATACGCAGCTCCAGGAGATCTTGGATGAGCACACTGACCCCTGGGGCATTAAGGTGAGCACTGTTGAGGTCAAACACATCGACCTGCCTCAGGATATGACACGAGCTATGGCCCGCCAGGCTGAAGCCGAGCGGGATCGGCGTGCCATAGTTATCAACGCGGAGGGGGAGTTCCAGGCTGCGAATCGCCTGACCGACGCGGCCCGGATCATCTCCGAACATCCCATTGCACTCCAGCTCCGCTACCTACAGACACTTCGAGAGGTCTCGGCGGAGAACAATTCCACCACGCTATTTCCCATTCCCATTGATTTGTTAAGGCCATTTCTGCAGTTGGAGGGAATCATGGAAAAAGCGTAAAAAGAAAGGCCTGACGCCTGATAATGAAAGCATTAGCAAGAATCACTTTGATAACACTGCTGGTCATATCGTTCAGTGTGACTATTTATGCTGATGATTTTGATGATCGGGCAGCCGACCAGGAAGAGAAAAAGGTTTTAGACTCTAAAGAATTAGTATCCACTGTTGTATTCTTTTTTGGCGGATTAGCTTTTTTACTCTGTCTTGTCTCTTTATCATGGAAATGGGAGTGTCCGAAATGCCATAAAAATTTTGCAATAAAGACCATAGCTAAAACAAAACTTGAACCATATCTATACAAGTATAGATACCGATGTAAGTATTGCAACTATGAGTTCCAAGAAACAAAAGATACTACTCCAATTTGGATTCCTTAATGCTAATATTACATACTTTAATCTACACTCTGCCTACTTCACATACACCTACCACATTCTGTGCTGGGATCTTTAAAAGCTGAACGAACACCATTAGGAGAATAGAAATATGTTAGATTATTTAATAGTTTTTCTGATAATGATAGTTTTTGTAAAGGAGAATTCCAGAAGGGCATATAAGTTTTCTATTATACTAGGCATAATAATGATTATTAATCTTGTTCTTTATTCTATATTAATTGAGTTAATAAAATTTCGTTTTGAACCTTTTAATGGTTTTAAACCAGAGACCGATGTGGTTATGCTCAGATATGCATTAATAGGCGCTGCAATAATAACCTCACTTCTCATAGCATTAATGAGGAGACTTTTCATAAGAGCGCTATTCAGAGGTGACCAGAGTATAAAGAATATCAACGGCTTGTTAGTTCTTTCCTCACAAATGACCTATTGCTTGTGTGAAGCGATAGCTATCTACGGGTTGCTACTATTCCTGTATGCAGGAAGTTCATTAGATTTTTATCTTTTTCTGGTGCTATGTTTAGTTCTTCTGGGCATTTACTTTCCTAGGTATAGTAACTGGGAAGTGTGGATCAGACAGGTGGAGGAGCGAGTGACTGAAACATACTAAGTGTCGTATAGTTATTACAAGAATCTCAGTTTGAAGTCCGCTCTGGTCTACTGAAAATTTAGATTACTTTAATTAACACTTAGTCTCTGGAAACACGGCTACCATGTTCTGGGGTCAAGACTCTTGAGTGTGAAGTTTGGATGTAGGGATATAAATATGGATTTCAGCTATCTTACCAAGTTTCTATCAGAGGGAGAGGCGCCTTGACCAATTTTCTAACCCTTTTTGGCCTTTCCTTCGCTCCCGGATTATTCATCCTATGGTATGTCTACTGTAAGGATAAGTATGAAAAGGAGCCAGCGAGGCTTATCTTTATAACCTTCTGCCTTGGTGCCGGAGTTGTTATACCGGCAGGTGTGATCGAGCATATTTTGCAGTCAATCATTGCGGTGCCATATGAAGGAAATTTCTTGGGGGCATTTCTCTTTGCCTTCTTAGTTGTGGCTCCCACTGAGGAGTGCGCAAAGTGTTTATGCATAAGGGTAGCGTATAGGTCTCCGCACTTCAATGAGGTCATGGATGGGATAGTCTACGGAGTAGCAGCAGCCATAGGTTTCGCCACTGTAGAGAATTTTTTCTACGTCTTTGAAGGAGGTGTTTCCACGGGGATCGTAAGAGCATTCCTGTCGGTGCCTGGCCACGCAATGACGGGCGCCATCCTGGGATACTATATGGGTATGAAGAAGATGAATCCGGACTCTAAGAAACGTTTTATTGAAGTAGGACTTGCCATAGCTATACTTTTTCATGGGGCCTACGACTTTGTTCTCCTTACCCAGACGCTCTTAAGTCTTCTCGTCATCCCAATGATAATTTGCCTCTACTTTTTTTACCGAAAGAGGGTCTATCTGGCTCTCAAGGACTCCCCCTTCAGAGCTGGGAGGGATGAAGATCTGTTTCGAAAGTCATGAAAAACTACCGAGAATTTGCATACACTCTTTCATACCTGCCTTGGTCGACTTGCCTTGAGATTTCGTCTAATCATACCTGAAGTCTCTTTTGGTCCCATTGAAGTTCAAGTTACATACTTTAGTGGTCACTTTTCCTTTTGAGATCAAGCTACAATATCTTGGTTGAAGCTTAGAAAATGCGGAGTTCTTGGCTCCGCTTTTTTACTTCTCAACATCCTGTGCCAGAGTCAAGACCAGCCGAA
>CAYFXF010000153.1:0-2818 GCA_964347085.1 uncultured Gemmatimonadota bacterium
GTGCAAGGCCTGCACCGTCTCCTGCACCGCGGAAAACAACCTCCCGCCGGGAGTCGTCTACCGGCCGGTCCCCGAGGAGGAGATTGGCGAGTTCCCCAACGTGCGCAGACGCTTCATCCCGCGTCCATGCATGCAGTGCGACAAACCGCCATGCGTCCCTGTGTGCCCGGTGAGCGCCACCTACAAGCGCCCCGACGGGATCGTCGCGGTGGACTACGACGTCTGCATTGGGTGCCGCTATTGCCTGGCGGCGTGCCCCTACAATGCCCGGACGGCTGACTTCGGAGAATACTACACTGAGCTCACCGAGGACGCTGGGCTTTCAATGGTCGGAGCGGCGGCGCTGAAGTACGAGACGCGACCGAACTTCGAGTACGGCCGCGAGTGGAAGCGCGAGCCAGGCGGGCATGGCTCTCCCATCGGCAACGCGCGCAAGTGTCAGTTCTGTCTCCACCGAATCGAGAACGGCATGCTGCCGGCCTGCGTAACCACGTGTTTGGGCGGAGCGACCTATTTCGGTGATTACAACGACCAGGAGAGCCTAGTGCATGAAGTCGTCGGCTCCCCGCGCACGATGCGCCTCAAAGAGGAGTTAGGCACGGAGCCGACGGTGTTCTACCTCGTCTAGGAGGGAGTCGACGGATGAACAACACGAGAAGAGCGATCCTGTGGGCTCTCTGGCTAGCGGCGGCGGCATTCGGGCTGTTCGGTCTGCACCAGCGGTTCATTGTGGGCCGGGAATTGACCAACCAGGGAAGCTACGTTCCGTGGGGGCTCTGGGTGACGGCCTACGTCTATTTCATCGGGTTGTCGGCTGGAGCCTTCCTGCTATCGTCGATGGTCTATGTATTCCGGATCGAGGCTCTGAGGAAGATTGGCCGACTGGCACTGTTCACCGCGGTGATCACACTTGGGATGGCCCTGGTGTGCATTCTCTTCGACCTCGGTCAGATCTGGCGGTTCTACGAGGTTCTTACCCGGCCGAACTTCCAGTCGATGATGGCGTGGATGGTCTGGCTCTACTCCGCGTATTTCATCCTGATCCTGGCCGAGTTGTGGTTCGAGATGCGCGGCGATCTCGCGACGCTCGCGGAACGCCGTGGTCCGTCGGCTTTGCTTTACCGGGCGCTCGCCCTCGGCTGGCGCCGCCCCACGCATCCGGAGGCGCTTGCCGCCAGCCGCAGGCAGAGCGAACGGTGGCTCCGCCGCTTGGCTGCGATCGGCATCCCTCTAGCGATCGCCTTCCATGGAGGGGTGGGCGCCCTCTTCGCCACCCTCGTGTCTCGCCCGTATTGGCACCAGTCCCTTTTTCCAATCCTGTTCTTGACCGGAGCGCTGGTCTCCGGGGGCGCCCTCCTGCTGGCGGCCGTGGCGGTCTTCGGTCGCGGGGACGACCCGGGGCTACCGAGTACACTCAGGATTCTGGGGCGCACGCTGCTCGGGCTGCTGCTGCTCGACCTGCTGCTCGAGGCCTCGGAGACGGCGATCCCCATGTGGTACGGCGTCGGGCCAGGCTTCGAACTCTACAAGTGGATTCTGTTTGGCAAGGGCTGGTGGATCTTCTGGATCGTCCATCTGCTGCTGGGATCGCTGATTCCCATCGCGCTGCTCATCTGGAGACCGGCGTCCCGTTGGGTGCTCGGCGTCGCGGCTTCCCTGGTGGCGGTGACCTTCCTCTCCGTCCGACTGAAGCTGATCGTTCCCGGCCAGGTGACGCCGGCGCTGGAAGGTCTGCGTGATGCCTACGTCCACCCGCGACTCCTATTCGACTACGTACCGTCACTGCATGAATGGGCGATCATATCGTTCGTGGTGGCGGCGGGATTTGCGGTTTTCTACCTGGGCTACACATACCTGCCACTGACGGCGCCCAGCGGACAGGAGGCGGCGACATGAGCACCTCGCGAGATCGTCACATCCCCGAAACGCGGACGCCCGAGGCTGGCACGAGGGCACCTGTGAGCCGGCGCGAGTTCATCAAAACGGCCGCCTTCGTGGGAGGCTATGCGGCCCTGGCCGAGGGCGCGGCCGGCTGCTTCCGCCCGCGGACGTGGCTGGAGAAAGGACCCGAGGAGTTCCCGGAGTACGAACTCGCCCGCCCGGAGAACGTCCTTTACTCCACATGCCTGCAGTGCCACGTCGCCTGTCCGATCAAGGCCAAGCTCTGGGACGGGACGCTGGCAAAGCTGAGCGGCAGCCCCTACAGCCCCCAGAACTACCTGCCGCATCTCCCCCAAGAGACGGACCTGACGAGGGCGGCCAAGGCAGATGGGAAGCTCTGCGCCAAGGGACAGACGGGCATCCAAACCTACTACGATCCCTACAGGATACGTCGCGTGCTGAAGCGGCAGGGCCCTCGGGGTTCAGGCCGCTGGACCTCCATAGCGTTCGATCAGTTCATCGACGAGGTCGTCCTGGGCGGAAATCTGTTCGCGGAGATCGGCGACGATCGGCACTACCCCGGCTTCGAGGAGGTCTGGGCTCTCCGGGACCCGGAGCTCAGCGAGCGCATGGCCAGCGACGCGGCCGCCTTCGGACGTGGCGAGCTGACGCTCGAGGAGTTCAAGGCCCGCTACCGCAGTGACCTCGGCAAGCTCACCGACCCCGAGCATCCCGATCTGGGTCCGAAGAACAACGGCTTCGTATTCGATGCCGGCCGGATCGAGCATGGGCGTAAGGAGCTGATGAGGTGGTTCACCCACCAGTCGTTCGGCTCAGTGAACGCGTTCGAGCACACGACCATCTGTGAGCAGTCCCACCACATCGCCTACGACGAGATGACCGGTGGCGACAACCACCACATGAAGCCCGATCTGCC
>CAYFXF010000154.1:0-221 GCA_964347085.1 uncultured Gemmatimonadota bacterium
CCGGCCCGCGGACGAGGAATCCTGCAACTGGAGTCCTCCTGGACGGCGTTCTTCGATGGGGTGGCGTTGGTGGAAGGCCGGTCGTTGGGCCACGAGGTCGACGAGTGCCCGTACGTACTCTGAGCCGAAGCCCCAGAGCACGAAACGCTAGAAACTGTGCGGTAATTGTGCCGTAGAGTCACGCTGGGGTGTAGGTCAAACGGCAGACCGCCCGGTTGAGC
>CAYFXF010000154.1:276-661 GCA_964347085.1 uncultured Gemmatimonadota bacterium
AAAACACTGATCGGGCGTGTGAGACACCGTCCCTCGCGGCCGCCACATCTTTACAGGCCCACGCTGGAACGCCGATTTTTGCCGCCTCGCACGCCGCTGGGGCGCGTTTCCCGCCTTGCCGTCCCGGGTGGCCCTCGAAACGGCGTTAGGCGATCTGAGGCCGCGGGCAGGGCGCATAATTCTTTATTACGTGACCCAGGGAGGGGGCGAGCAGGCCCCCCCTTCAACATTCCACCCCCCTGGTGTCATGGCTCGACCCCACCCACACTGAAAAAATCCGGACGCACCCCCCAAAAAAAAAATGGCAAGAAGAAATAAATTCAGTTGACGAGTTAAGTTTTAATTTAAGTAAGGATTTAGAAGAAGAATTAGAACCAAGAGACGT
>CAYFXF010000154.1:671-2791 GCA_964347085.1 uncultured Gemmatimonadota bacterium
ATTGGCAAGAAGACGCGCGTCGCTAGAGCAAGCCTATCAAGCGGTTCCGAGGATAGGGCGGCTTGACGTGCGGCGACCCCCACGGCACACCATGCACACGGCGAAAGTTGAGCTTTTGCCTGATCGGGCAGTCGCGCCCATCGCAGAGGCACCATGGAACACGACGAAGGACCACGTCAGCTCGCGCTAGAATGTCGCCACCAGGCGCGTCTGGCAGCAGGCCGCCGCAGCGGGTGCAACAGCACCGGGCAACGGCCTTCGCGAATAGGTTGAGGTCGTGGTACAGCACGCGGTTCTTGCGGTACAGCGGCTCGGCGCGCCCGCCGCACGTCTTCGTCCTCGCCGACTGCCACAGTGGTGTCGTGGTTCGCGATCGTGTGGGGCGTCTTCACGCCTTACCCCAAGCTGTTCGCACTGCTGGACGCCGATGCCTACGGGAGCCTTCAGGGGGCAATCCGAGCGCTTAACGACGACGCGGTCCTTCCTCTGCGGTTTTCCTTTCACGTCGCATGAGCTATACGGGCGAGGTCTACCTGTTCGCGGCCTGCTTCCTACCGGGCGTGATCGCGGGCTGGACCTGTCTGTTCGCGTTCGGCCGGCCGATCTGGAGCGCGCTGCGCGCAGGCTGACGAGCGGCGCCGCGAATGAAGAGGCCTGGAGCCGTCCGCGAGGACGGCCCCAGGCCGCTACCCGATGAGCTAGCGCTTCGGCGTCTGCGGCGGCGTCTTCGGGCGGGAAGGACCGTGCTCTGACGGCTTCCCTGTGCCCGGCTGACCGGTGGGCTTCGACGCCGGCTTCTGGCTCTGCGGCATCTCTTTCTTCTTCTGGAACGCTTCCTTCGGGTTCTTCATCTCAATCTTCTGCCTCCCCAGGGTTGGCGGAGGACCGGAGGTGCGGCGGGCTCGCCGTACCCCGCCTCCGCCGTGGTAGAGGGCAACCGGTGTGCCGAGGCCGGGCGCCGCCGGCCTCTACCGCCCAAGTCTATGCCTGGCAACGAACTGCGCTCCCGAAGCCCGCCGCCGACGCCTCCGGCGCGCCGCTCTTTCGGCTCTGGAGTTCCGACCGGATCGGCATTATCTTGCCGGAAAGGAAAGGGAGTTCCGAATGCTCGTCCGCGTGCTGCTCGCCGTCGATTCCGCCGCCCAGCGCCGCCGGCTGGTCCGCGCGCTGCGCCGCGCCGACGCCCTGGTCTCGAGCCTCGAGCGGCCGGCCGAGTTCTGGGCCCGGGTCGGCGGCGAGAGTTGCGACCTGGTGATCGCGACGCGTGGCGCGTTGCGCTCGTCGGCCGCCGAGGTGATCGACGGCCTGCGTCGGCTGCCGGACCGTCCCGAGCTGATTTTGCTGGCGGAGGAAGAGGATCCCGAGCAGCGTGCGGCGCTGTTGGCAGCCGGCGTGATGGCGGTCGTCTATCTCGGGCTCGCGGACGAGCCGCTCGAGGAGTCGCTGCGCGCGCTGGTCGGCCGGCGGCAGGAGGCGTTGCGGCACGGCGTGCGCGCCGGTCAGACCGAGCTCCGCTATCGGCTGAGCGACTTCGTCGCCAACAGCCTGGCGATGCAGAGCCTGCTGGCGCTGGCCGCGCGGGTCGCTGTCGCCGACACCTCGCTCTTGATCCTGGGCGAGACGGGCGTCGGCAAGGAGTGGCTGGCGCGCGCGATCCATACCGAGAGCCCGCGCGCGGCGGCGCCGTTCATCGCGGTCAACTGTGCCGCGCTTCCCGAGGGTCTGTTGGAGAGCGAGCTGTTCGGCCACGAGAAGGGCGCCTTCACCGGCGCGCTCCGCTCGCGGCGCGGCGATTTCGAGCTGGCGCACGGCGGCACGCTCTTCCTGGACGAGATCGGCGAGCTCCAGCCGGCCTTACAGGCCAAGCTGTTGCGTGCGCTGCAGGAGCGTAAGATCCGGCGTGTGGGCGGCGAGTCGCAAATCGCGGTGGACGTCCGGATCATCGCGGCCAGCAACCGGGACATGGAGTCGGCGATCGCGAGCGGCGCGGTGCGGCGCGACCTCTACTTCCGGCTGGGCGTCGTCACGCTGACCCTGCCGCCGCTCAGGCAGCGACGTGAGGACATCGCCGATCTGGTCGAGAGCTACCGATCGCGCTTCCGCGTCCAGGTCGGCCGGCC
>CAYFXF010000155.1:0-2781 GCA_964347085.1 uncultured Gemmatimonadota bacterium
CAGCCCTTCGACTCCGCTCAGGACAGGCTTGCAGCTAGCAGCAGGCAGCAAGAGGTCAGAGGGCGGATTTCGGATTGGGGCTGAAAACGGGTATTTCTGGAACAATAATATGGAGATTTCAATATGACAATTTGGCCCGACCACCACCCATATTAGATACCCCCCTTCTGTGCAAGCCATCATCAAGCATCCCAGCTCTTGAGACTACCAGAAAAGAACGAACCACTATATGTTGGCGTTCGCAACGATTGACACACAAGACTTTCTCATCCTATACTTTTTCCTATCGAAAGGGAGTTCTTGTCATTAACGATGTTGTACCGGTGGAACTTCAGATTCTCTGCGTCCAGTGGCTGTCAAACGCGCAGAACAAAGCTCCTGCACGTCCTGATCTGCTGCGTCTTGTGGAGTGGCTGCCAATCTCTCTCGCAGACTGCTGGTCAGCACGCCCAACTGGGAATTCCGTCTCCCTGCGCCCAGATCGAGGCGCATATCGACATGCGTGACCGGATCGAAACGCTTCGCGCGATAGCTCAGGCCTTCGATCGCGGCTGTTACGAGACAGTGGTGACCTATGGGACTCAGGCGCAGACTGATTACCGCTACAAGACCTTTTCGTTGCTCAAGGAGACCAGCAATATCTTCTTGCCCGACGGGACCTTCATCGATTACGTGCTGGAAAGCTACGAACGTGGGTTTCTCACCGTCTTGCTGGCCGCCAGTTACTATCATTTAGACAACCCAGAGGCGGCCAAGGTGGAACTCCGACGGCTCGACCACGAAATCTTCGCACCCCTCTATAACTACGGCGCAGACCCAGTTAACCTACTCTTCAGCGCAGTGCTCTGGGAGGTACTGGACGAATCCGAGGAAGCCCGGGTGGACTGGACCCGCCTCCAGGGCCGAGACGATCTGACGGAAGAGATCCGCACGTTTGCCCGTCAGCGCCTCGCGAGGATGAATGGGGGCGAGGATATCTCCGGGGAGTGGATTATCGCGGCCATAGGGAACTTTCCGGATGTTGACTGGAATGTCAAATTCGTCAAAGCCGACAGTGGCTACTTTTCGGTGAAGCCTCGACAAAGCTTTCTGGCACCATGCGCTTCCGAGAGTGGGGTACGAATCTCAACGGCCAGTTGGTTTGAGAAGATCGCAATGCGCCACAGCCATGGCTATCATCCCCTCTTGCATGTCCAGACCTGGCTGCGGCTGCCGGTCGGCGTCGTGTACAGCATCACGACCTTTGCCTCAGGCGCGAGCATTGCATTGGGGGGGTGCTTTGTTGATGCGGCGGGGGATGGTAATGGCTCGCTCTGTGAGCTCGCCATCAGAGGAGGGGTGGCATTGATGCAGCAATCGCCTAAAGTGTTACGCCATATGTTGCGTCCCGATCTACGTCACTGGGACAACGTGCCATCCAGTTTTCTCTTCACAACGGCACCAAAGGTCGAGGACGAACCCTGCTTCACGAGCGTATCGGATCAGGAGCAGCGCGACACGACTGCATTCTTTGGTAAGCACGACACCGCAAGTTTGGACCCCGCCCGTCCCTGAAACTCTCTCACGGACGGCCTAACCCTGATTTGGTTCGGGATCAAATCTCCGTTTGACGTTTAGGTATATTTCTGCTCTGTTAGCGTGAAGAGGGACGTCCATGAAATCATAAGTTTCTACACGAGGCACCTAGCGCAAGGAGATTTCGGATTTCGGATTGCGGAATGCGGATTTGGGAGGGCATGGAGCATAGGGCATAGGGCATAGAGCAGGTCATTTATCATTTCGCATTTCACATTAGTCATTTGGCTTCGCCGTCATTAGGTCATTACGCTGCGCTGTCATTGGGCACTTTAAGATTTCGGATTTCGGATTGCTGAATGCGGATTGATTACCGCATACCGCAGAGCGCATCCTTCGACCCATTCGACCCCTTCGACTCCGCTCCCCGCGTCTACGCGCGGGACAGGCAGGGCAGGTAAACTCAGGGCAGGCAGGCAGGACAGGAGGCGCAAGGCGCACGGGAAGTCGTTAAAACCGTTGAAATCGTTGAAGTCGTTCAAATCGGAATAATCGGGCACGGTAATGCGATTATGCGTTTCTAATAATCATCTATGACTTTTTTGAACTCCTATGGAAGAACTACAATTATTAGGCGTAGGGCGCAAGGCACAGGGCATAGGGTATGGGGCATGGCGCAAAGCGAAAATGGTCGGTGGTTGGATTAGGCTAATATTAGATGGATCCTATGACATGTATTGAATGGTGAAATATGGAAAAAATTTATGATGGCAAAAAGAAGACAAAATTAGGGACTCCAAAGAGGCCCGCTGTTGTTAATGTACAAACCGAAGAAAGATTGAAAGAAGTAGCATCGATATTTGAAGAAAAGGGCTGGAACTATACAATTGAATTAGAGCCAGATAAACCAGAGGACATCACCGATTTAGAAATATTATTAAATATACCGAAACCCAAGATAGCCGAAAAGAAAGTTGGACGCAATGAGCCCTGCCCTTGTGGCAGCGGGAAGAAGTATAAAAAATGCTGTGGTAAATAAGGCTATGAGGGGAACATAGGCACGTCCATTTGTAAATAGGAGCGGTGGTGGGGCGAGACGAAAAGAAGCATAGGGCATGGAGCTAAATCCGGCTGGCAGCTAGCGCTGCGCTGTCATTTGCCTTCGGCGTCATTAGGTCATTACGCTACGCTGTCATTTGTTGTAAGAGTAATGGATCGCGGCTGCCTGCCCGCCATCGCTCTCGCCCGTCCGCCATCGGCTTCGCC
>CAYFXF010000156.1:0-2775 GCA_964347085.1 uncultured Gemmatimonadota bacterium
GTCTCACGGCTCGAGACCGTACTCGATGCGCCACGGCGGCAAGTCGGTCCGCCCCTCCTTCAAGAAATGGTCGAACCAGCGTAGCAGGCGCAAGCTGTAGTCGTAGCGCGCCGCCGCCTTTCGGTTGCCGTGCTCCTCTCCGGGGTAGAGCACCAGCCGCACGGGCACGTCCGTCATCATCTTGAGCGCTCGGTAGAGCTCGCGCGACTGGCCCGGGTTGACCCGCGGGTCCTCCTTGCCATGGAGGATGAGGAGCGGCGTGCGCGCGTCCTTCACGTACATGATCGGGCTTCGCTCCAAGAAGAGCTCGCTGTCCTTGTAAGGGTTGGTCAGCCAGTGGACCAGCTCCATCTCGTTCGGTATGTCGCTGGTGCCGGTCTTGGAGAGCTGGTTCGAGATGCCAACGAACATCACGCCGGCCGCGAAACGGTCGGTGTGGCGCGTCGCGCCCCAGGCGGTGAAGTAGCCGCCGTAGGAACCGCCCGTGATGCCGACGCGCGCGGGGTCTGTGAGCCCTCGCTCGATCAAGTAGTCCACCCCGGCCAGCACGTCCTCGAACTCGGCGCCGGCGCCGTCCCCCTGGTCGGCTTTGGCGAACGCCACGCCCCGGCCCGTGCTGCCCCGGTAATTCGGATAGAAGGCCGCATAACCGCGGCCCGCGACCACCTGGCCGGGACGGCTATAGGTCGTCAGCCAGCCGTTATCGTAATGCGACTCTGGGCCGCCGTGCGCGATCACGATCGTGGGAACCCGCTCGCCCTCCGCCCGCTCGACCGGGTGAATCAGCAGCCCCTCGATCTCCAACCCGTCGCGGCCAGCCCAGCGCACGACCTCCTGCCGGCCCAGGCGGACTTCGGCGAGCCATGGATTCACGTCGGTCAGCCGGCGAGGGTCAGCCCCGCGGCTCCGCTCCAGCGCGAAGAGCTCGCGCGGAAAGGCCGCGGACGCGGCGGCGGCCGCGATACGTCGACCCTGGGCGTCGAGGCTGATCGCGGCGACGACCGGGTCGCTCCCCTCATGGATCACCTCGTGCCGCGACCCGTCGCTCCGCACCGAGGCCAGCCGGCTCCCCACCCCAACGCTCGCCAGATACACGACGCGACCCTCGGGGGTGAAGCGGAAGGCCTCTACGTGACCCTCCAGCTCGGGCAGCAGGTCCCGCAGCTCGCCGCCTTCGGCCGGCGCCAGCAGCAGCCGGCCTTCCTTCGGATCGTGGATGTCGGCGCCGGAGATGAAGGCGATCGTGCGGCCGTCCGGCGACCAGCCGAACTCGCCCAGCTTGCCGGGGTTCGCGATCCGGGCGAGCACGGTTCCCGTCGCCACATCGATCGCGTGCAAGCGCCGGAACATGTAGCGGTCGTCCACGAGCGGTGTTGGCGCCAGGTCGGCGAGCAGGCGTGCCCCGTCCGGGCTCCAGACTACGTGCCACGCCTGGCCGGGCAGATCACGCAACACGCGCAGGGCGCCCGGCGCGGCCGCCGGCCCATCCGGCAGCTCGAGGACGAAGATCCGCTTGGACTGCCAATCTTCCTCGTAGATCTCTTGATCGAAGCCTTGGCGTCTCAGCTCCTCCAGCTCCGCCGGGGCCGGCTCCTTCGCCACGAAGGCGACCGCGCGACCGTCCGGCCGCCAGTCGAAGGCCTCGATGTCCGTCTCGTACTGATAGAGGCGGATCGACGGCCCGCCGTCCCCCGCCACAACGTAGATCGAACGCTGGTCGTCGCCTTCGAAACGCGCCAGGAAGCCGACGTACCGGCCGTCAGGGCTCCAGCGCAGCTGCGACACGGAGACCTCCCCCTCCACGAGCGGTCGGTCGTTCGAGCCGTCGTAGCCGACCCGCCGAAGCTGACGCCAGGCCGGACCGTTCTCATCGCGACCCGGGAGCCGCGGAACGCTCAGCGCGTAGGCGATCGCCGAGCCGTCCGGCCGCAGCGCCACCTCACCCACCGTCCGGATGCGCGCGACGTCCATCGCGGTCAGAGGCCGCGTGCGGGCCGCCGCCTCCACCGTCCCCACCGCTACCTCTTGTGCGGTCGCGATCGTTATGAGGCCCGGGATCGCCGCCAGCACGGCCAGGGCCAGCGCAGCACTAGTCAGTCGCCGCATCGGGTCCCCCTTGGTTAACGCTCGTCACGAGCGCCGTTTTCTGTTATCTTTTCAGCTCAGCGCCCGACCGGTGCGCTGATTCGCCCCCCTGCCCCTGCCCACTGCCCCCTGCCCACGGGCCAACGGCCGCACACGGCCCCTCGCAGGAGGAATCCACTGGGATGAAACCGCTCGGGAAGTTGGCCAGGAGCCGAGCACGCCTCGCGGCGGCGGCCTCCTGCGCCTCAGATGGCAGGGACATTCAATCATAAACGATCGAGGCGTGGGACAGCAAACTCACGTGGCTAGAGGGGCGGAGACCCGCACGCGCCCAGCTCCGCCGAGCGCCGAGCGCGGCCTCTGGCACCGCGCGCGCCTCTGGCTCGGCCGCCTAGTCGCGGCCCGGCCGGCGGGGCCCGATTTGGCGCTGCTCGAATCGCGCTACCGCAAGCTGTTCGACGATGTCCCGATCCCGCTCTACCTCAGCGCGCCGGACGGGACGATCATCGATGCCAACCCCGCCCTGGTCCAGATGCTTGGCTTTCCCGACCGCGCGAGCCTCCTGGCGGTAAACGCGACCGAGCTGTTCGCCGACGGCGAGATGCGCCGCGCCCTGCTGACGCAGGTCGAGCGAAACAACTTCGTACGCGATTACGAGATCTTGCTCCAGCGGTACGACGGCTCGCGCGT
>CAYFXF010000157.1:0-2733 GCA_964347085.1 uncultured Gemmatimonadota bacterium
TAGAGTCTAGTCTCTGTTTATCTGCAAATCGCTTTTTGTCATTCTGAGCCCTTCGATTCTCTCAGGGCAGGCTCCGCGAAGTGATCGACCAAATGTCCTCCTGAGCTCGTCGAAGGTCTCCTCAGAGTGACACTCAATGCGGCGATTTCAGGATGAGCACTAGTGAGTATGCATCCGGAAACTGGGCAAATGTCATTCTGAGCGGAGCGAAGAATCTCTGCGGGACCTAGTAGATTCTTCGTCGTCCCGCCGTTTGCGGGACTCATCAGAGTGATACCCAGAATGCGAGTTTTCGGACGGACACCAGTCAATTATACATAGACTTTTGCAGGTCTACGAGCAGTGGGAGATACTGAAAATTCTCACAGTTAGTGACAGAGTCGAAAAATCTTTTTTTAAGGAACACCTTCTCAGAGAAAAATGCGACGGAGTCCGGTTGATCCTCGCCTGTGGTGACCTGCCTTCATCTTATCTGGAATATCTGCTGAACAGTCTTAACGTCCCGCTATTCTATGTGCCAGGGAATCATGATGAGGAACAACATTTAAAGAAGAAACCCTTTGCTTCAGGATGCGAAAGTATTGATGAAAGGGTAATAGCTTTCAAAGGATGGCTCTTTGGTGGCTTGGGAGGTGCATTTCATTACCGGAACGGAAAGTACTTGTACACCGAAAAGCAAATGCAGCGCAAGGTTCGCAGAATGATTCCCCGAATGGCACTGAATAAGATCAAATATAAACGGTATCTGGATATATTGATAACGCACGCACCTCCGTTTGGCATCCATGACGAGGAGACTTTAGCCCATCGAGGATTTGAGACTTTTCTGAAGTTTATGAGAACATACAAACCTGCTTATATCATTCATGGTCATACTCGACCTGATCCAGGAAAAAAGAAGTCAGTTAGTCATTATCTATCCACGAGAATTATTAATACCAACAATTATAGAGTACTGGACTTAGCTGATGCCTCTATTCGATGAGAGCACAACAAAACGCGCGAAGAAGGAACACCGCGCTGACACTGATTTCATTCAAGCGAGGCAAAAAGCCTTTTGGGATGAGATAAAGGGCTTCATCTCGCGAAGGTCTAACCGGCTTCTTCCGTTTGACCAGGTAAAAGACAAACTGGAGGTCTGTTTTGTTAGAGACCTGGGCGTACAGACTGTTCCAATTGACAGCATTGTGGGAAGTGAGGGCCGGTATCGGAATTTTACCAGGCATTTCCTTCCCCTGGACGACGATCTGCGGGACCGTTGGAAAAAGGTGGACGAAGCCCATTATGCCAAACAGAGTCTTCCCCCAGTGGCACTATACAAGGTATGTGATGCCTATTTCGTCAAGGATGGTCACCACAGAATCTCAGTGGCTCGGACCAAAGGAGTGAAACACATTGAAGCCCTGATCTATGAATATGCCTGCGACGTTTATCTTGACCAAGATACAGACTTTGAAAAGCTAGCTATCCAGGAAACCTACTATCAGTTTCTTAAGGACACCCGACTAGGGAAGACTCGCCCCAATCCTGGGCTTCAGTTGACTCTTTTGGGCGGATATCCCATCCTTATGGAACACATCCAGGCACACAAATACTATCTAGAGGAGCTCGAGGGAGGAGAGATGTCCCTTCCTGACGCTGCCTGCTCCTGGTATGACAAAGTCTATACGCCTCTGGCAGATGCCATTCGTAAAAACCGTATTATGAGAGAATTCCCCCGCAGAACGGAGACGGATTTCTATCTGTGGATAATTCAACACAGGAGCCAATTGAGCGATCGTTTTGGCTGGGAAGGGAAAGCTGATCGTATTGTCGAGGCTTATACCCAAAAATACAGTGGCCCCTTGCGAAGAGCTATAGGAGTCCTCAAACGGATTCTTGGTTTGGTTCGTTATTGATAGATAATCAACGAGAACTTAAGGCCTTCTGGTTAATTATATCGGCCTTTAAGAGGATCTTCGGGCTAGTTGGATACCGTTGATCATCGTTAGTTTTCATTATATTTATTTATATTTATCTATTTCTTCTTCTTGACGACAAGACCCACACCTCTCAGCCAGCTCTTGGCGACCGCTTCCGGTTTCTCCCCATTCACGTTCACCCTGTAATTGAGCCGCGTCATGGTTCCGGTATCCAGAGACGGCCCGATGTCGCCCAAGATGTACTTGATATCTGGATACTGATCGAGAACCGACTTCCGAATAACCGGGGCAGGATTGTAGATGGGGAAAAAGCCTTTATCATCCACTAGGACCTTCTGGTCATAGGCTTTGATTTCCCCGTCCGTCGCAAAGGCCATACCGGACAACGTCTGAGCATCACGCACAGCCTTCTTGCAGAGGGGCGTTTCCATCTTCTTGACATTCGCATCCGGTATGTCTTTACCGAAGGTAAGGCCGTAGAATTCCATCATCCCTTTGAAACCGTCGGCTCTTGAATAGAATTCAGCGTTCGTTGCCACCGTCATCTTACCAGGGTTCTTTTTTATCCAGGCTGCCCAATCGGAAAGGGAGTTGATTCCCAATTCGTCTGCCTGTTTAGCCTGCATGACAATAGCGTACGTGTTATTGAATTTTGCCGGCGCCAGCCATACGAGATCGTTCTTTGCGTCGATGGCTTTGACTTTCTCATAGAGCCCCACGGAATCACGAACCGTTTCTTTTTTGTCGAAAAAATTGAACCAAGCAGTCCCGGTATATTCCATGTACACGTCAATCTGGCCCTGTTCCAGGG
>CAYFXF010000158.1:0-2723 GCA_964347085.1 uncultured Gemmatimonadota bacterium
CCACATTCAGAATCTTAATTCTCAAGTCATAAATCACTTTACAAAATGTGTCAATAAGACAAGTCGTGTTAAAGTAGTCATGTCAAAGCTCTAAGGAGTGATGTTCCTCTTGAGAAGTATGAACGTGCTGTCCATAAGAAGTCAGAAGGGAAGTAAAGGAGGAACTCAAAAAGGCTATAGAGGACAGTATGCGTATCTCCAATTTCTGAAACAAGTTCTCACAGGACACAACGTCTCATTTAAAAATAATTATTATAACAGAAGGCAAGTTGACATTGTTGTAGAAGACACTCACGGAAAACCACTAAGAGTTTACGAGGTTACTAATTACGCTAATACCACATGGATGAGCAGACCTAGGGCAGATAGATACATACGGTCTCTCAATTCATGGAAGACCTTGTATCCGAATATTTACAGAGCTATCGTTATCTCCTACCCTTATGCCGTAGACAAGATTCAGGGAAAAAGAAACTCCAAAGGCTATACAAAAGGAGTGCGTGAGATGTTTGAAGATGAAGGAATCGAGATCATAGTTTTCAAAGAGATCCCTTAGTGAGAGCGATAGAAGAATGGAATTCGACAAAACCCTAGTCAAAGAAATCCTAGAAGGAAAAGTCAAAGCTCTAGTAGTAGGCTCTCTAAAAGAAGAGGGTTGGTATCCTCTCAAAGCTAAGTGGCTCTATGGCTATGTCAAAATAAACAAAGTTGAAAAGAGAACTTGTTCCTCTTTCAGTCATACAGAAGCTACACGCTATGGCTACTTTTCTAAGGCTACTCTTCTAAATCAAGTGATGAGAAGGGGAGACCTAAGCATTAATGACTCCACCACCCCAGTCTATCTTCTGATAATAGAAGAGGTAGAAGTGGACGAGAAGGGAAAGGAACTTCTGAAGCCTAAGCCTAAGAAGAAAAAGAGTCTTAGAGGAAAGTGGAGTAGAGAAATCTTAGGCAAAAATGGAGAACCTATCACTAAGAACTGTCCTCATTGTGATCTGGGAAAGATGGTTCTAAAGAGAAGGTCTAAGAGTTCTAGATACTGGAAATGTATCGGGTGTGGAAAAGTAGAGGATGTTACTAAGATTCCACAAACTAAAGGAAGAACGGTCATCCTTCCTAGTGGTGAGGAGATAGGAATAGACTTCTGTAGCGGATGTGGTAAGAAAGGTGAAATAAGAAGGAAGCCTAAGTCTAATGAACCCTACCTCTTCTGCCCCAAGTGTGGAAAGAAGTCACATGACTATCCAGAAGGAAGCACACTCATAAACAAGTAATAGAAACTTAGCGTAAATTTGTATCCATCTTTATGTCTGCGCGCGCGCGCACTAAGCTCATGAAAGACTTTCAAGATGAATCCAAGATAGCATGTCCTCAATGTGGAAAACTATGGTCTGTTATAGCAGAAGACCTTAAGGAAAACTTAGCTTTTGGAGACCAACACAAAGAGCTAGAAGGTAGATTTCCTATGATAAGGATTCATCATATCAAGGCTTCTCACCCTTCTATTTGGAAACTTGTCTCACATCTTTTTGGTATGAGTGCAGAAGAGATACCAGATGATAGACCAAGCACCACACCCAATCCAGAGCAACTAAGCAAAGAGGAATTAGCAGAAGAAATAAGCAGTAGTCCAGAATTGCGTAGGCAGTTCTTTAGGAAGTGGCTAGAGAAACTACAGAAAAGAGACTAAGAGTTACAATTAGAAGACCATGAAGACTTACGTTAGTGTTTGACATCTTATCACTTTCTCCTTCTGTTAGTCCGAGTCTTCTAAGGTAACACTTAAGGAGATGAAAATCAATGCCTAAGAAAGGCTTTTGTCGGATATGCCAGTTTTTCCACAAGCCCTACAGACAGAGTGAAAAGGAAACATTTGAGAAGCTAGTTCGAGAAGGCACGTCCCTCAGAAGGCTTGAAGTTTTCTTTCAGGCTCTGAATCTGAAAGTGAGGAAAGATGCTATTTCAAACCACATCAAAAAATGTTTGAATCTGGAGATCTCAGAACAGAGAAGAATCGAGAAAGAACTGGCAAAGGGAAGAGGCTTAAGCGGGGTAGGTAGAAAACTTGGTGGTTTCTTCATAAGACCTAAAGAAGACCCTATACTAGCTACAGAGTGCCCTCATGCATATACAGAGAACTTCTTTGACTTGAAGTCTGAAAGGGTTCTTACAAGATGTAAGAAATGTGGAGAGATACTCTCTGGAAACTTCGACCCACATAAAGAGAAGACAAAGAGGAAAAACAACTTGTTACTATGGGAGAGCTTACGACATGAGTGAGAACTGTAGAAGATGCGGTAGATTCATAGAGAAATATGAAAGCCTACTGTGTGCTAAGTGCTATGAAGAGTTCTTTCAATGGAGTCTAAGGAGATTCACATATCTTGCTCGGAAGAATCAGAACCCTCTAGAACTATGGCTAGGGAAGTTAAGATGAAGAGTTGACGTCACAATGTCTGAAGAATGGGTAGACCTAGCTATAGAAAGTAAGATAGTTTGCGAACTCTGTTCAAGACGCTTTACTGAGGAAGGATTCTATGAACACTTGAAAGAGCATGGTAAGGAAGAGGTTCTCATATTGAAGAAACTAACTATGAAGACACTCAACATGACAGAGGAACAGTATAGAAGGTTCATTCTTCATTTAGAGTGTGAGAGCTACGCCAGAGCTAGAGAGAGCATAAAAGCAGAGTCTACATGACATGAAAGGTAGGTTCAGCAGT
>CAYFXF010000159.1:0-2723 GCA_964347085.1 uncultured Gemmatimonadota bacterium
CCGGGAGCCAATCCCTCTTCACAGGGAGGCCTGACCGGAGGGCCATCCCGATTCTGGGAGCCGCAGCAGCCTCTGATGCGCGGTTCGAATAGCGTCCAAGTGGGCCAGCGAGCTACAGACGTGCACCGGAGATCGTGCCGCATGCGAGGTTAGCAGCCGCAAGGAGGCGCAGGCGGTCCGCCTCTCATTTGTCACCAGAACCATCGCCGCAACCAGTACTTTTCGAGGGCAACCTTGGCCAGGTGCCAGCGCCTCCCGGGCCGCCGGAGCCGCACCTGCGGGGCGCCCCCCGCGTAGAAGTCGCCGGTAGCGTAGGCGGCCACCCCACCCCCCATCTCCACGAAGCAGGAGCCCGTGCCATCGAACGTCGCCGCGGGCTCCCGGCCCGCGAGCTCGTCGGCGATACGCCCTGCCACGACCTCGGCCTCCGCGTGCGCGAACACGCCCGCCTTCGGCAGGAACTTGCCTTCGGCGATCGGGATCGCGGTCACGTCCCCTACCGCGTAGACGCCCTCCGACCCTGTCACCAGCGTGGAGCGATCGACGGGAAGGAACCCGCTCTCGGCGGCCAGACCGCTGTCCCGGGCCACCTCCGGGGCCCGGTGCGGGGGGATGCCGAGGAGCAGGTCGTAGCCGACCCGCTCACCGTCGGCGAGCACGAGCTCCATCGCCTCGGCATCGATCTGCTCGACCGTGCGCTCGGGGTGGAAACCGATGCTCCGGTCGCGAAGCATCGCAGAGAGGGCCTCGCCCGTCTCCCGGCCCGCCGTCGGCATGGGGAAGGGCTCAGGAGTGTAGACGTCGATCCTCAACCCGTTGCGTACCCCCCGGCGCCGCAGCAGGGCCTCGGCGAGGAAGGCCGCCTCGTAGGGGGCAGCCGGGCACTTGAAGGGCAGGCGGGACACGAGGACAACCACGCGGCCGCCACGGAACTCGCGGAGGTCGCGGCCGGCGGCGGTCACTCCATCCAGCGTGTAGATGTTGTGGGCGGCCTCGGCAAACCCCGGGAGATCCTCAGGGGCGAGCTCCGCGCCGAGGGCGATCACCAGCCGGTCGTAGGAGAGAGCGGCCGCCGTGGTCTTCACCGTCCGGGCCCGAGCGTCGATTCCCACGACCTCGGCCTCGAGGACGTCGATGCCCCGACGGCGCAGTCTCCCCAGATCGGCCGTAACCTGGCGGGGGCGGCGGGCGCCACTCATCACCCACAGGAAGGAGGGGGCGAAACGGTGGGTGAGGTCGCGCTCGACCAGCACAACCCGGTCGCGAGCCTCGAGGCGGCGCCGCAGCCCTCGGGCGGCAACCAGGCCCCCGGTCCCCCCTCCCAGCACGATCGCGGTCCTTGCGGCCATCTGCCCCACCTCCTCTCCCTCAGAAAGTCACCGTCTTGTCCGCCCACAGGGTCCACGCGGCGAGCTCATCCATCGACGAGCGGCGGGCCCCCTTCGCGAGGGAGCCGTCGCCGATCCCACGGGCATCGAGGCACGTCCCGCAGCAGCCCACCTCCCCGCCGCGGCGGGCGACCGACTCGACCATGCGGTCGAGGCGATAGTAGCCCTTGGGCACCTTCTGGCTGGCCATCGCGCACCCGACCGAGTCGCCGATGAGGAAGACGCGGACTTCGACGTCGTCCCGCGCGGCGAGTGCCCTCGAGAGGCGCAGGGCGTTGTAGGAGCGCTCGGTCCCGTACGGCGGGTCGTTCAAGATGAGGAGCACCTTCAGGGCGATCCCTCCTCGCCAACGGCCACCGGGAGCCCCGCCAGGCGCCATTCGGGGAAGCCTTCCTCCAGGCGGCGGGCGCGGAATCCGTTCTCCCTCAGGATCTCGAGGGCTCGGGGCGCCAGCACGCAGTAGGGCCCCCGGCAGTACGCCACGACCTCGACCTCTCGAGACATGCGAGCCAGGCAACTCTCGAGTTCGCCCAAAGGGGCCGATACGGCCCCACGGATGTGGCCGGCCGCGTACTCCTCTGCCGGGCGCACATCGAGCGCAACTACCTCCCCTCGCTCCATCCGCTCGATCAGCTCCGCCCGCCCGACCGGCTCCAGCTCGTCCCGGGCCCGGAAGTAGTCCCGCACGACCTGCTCAACCTCGGCGAGGCGCCTTCGGCCCAGGTCGCGGAGGGCCATGAAGAAGCCGCACACGGCCTCGTCCGCCAGCCCGTAGAAGACCTTCGTCCTTTCCCTGCGGGCCTCCACTAGGCGGGCCTGGCGAAGGACCTGTAGGTGCGCCGAGGCGTTGGTCACTCGCATGCCGGCAGCGCCCGCGAGGGACTCAACGCTCCGCTCCCCCTGGCAGAGCAGATCCAGCAGCTCTATCCGCTTGGGGCTGGCGACCGCTTTGCCGATGCGCGCGAACTGCTCGTACAGCGCGTCCTTGACCTCTCGACCCTTAGCTTCATCCATTCTCTCCATTCGAGTTTTCCACTGATCTTTGGATAAAGTGTAAATCGCGCGGAGGCGGCCCGCAACCCCGAGGCGGCGACGCTCTGCATCGGCGACGGCGGCAACGACGTGATCCGCATGGTCGCGCTATAGACGGACACACCTCAGGCGGAACAGCAGGGCGTGCCCTCGTTGCTCGCGCGACCCAACAGGACAGTAGATGCCGGAGCCGTCCGAATAGGCGCTCGAGCCTCGGTGACGACACAGGCGCCTTCACACCGGAGCCTTCGACCTGCGAGGATGTAAGCAAACAGAGGCCCTCAATCGTTCATGGGAGGTGAA
>CAYFXF010000160.1:0-2716 GCA_964347085.1 uncultured Gemmatimonadota bacterium
AACCACAAATCGACTCGCGATCTCTATTGGCTCACTTGCGGATCTCCTATGGGTGTGACCGAACTCCTCTCTGTCGGCTTCAGGGAGGACCAAGTCGAGGTGGTGTATCATCCCTCACCGGCGACGACGGCGGAGGACACCGTCAAGGCGTCAAGAACCATGGTGGGAAGTGGGGTTGATATCCTTCTCTTCTGCGGTGGGGACGGGACCGCACGCGACCTCCTGGATGCGGTCGATGCCACGCTGCCCATACTGGGCATACCCGCTGGGGTGAAGATGCACTCCGCTGTCTTTGGTGTTAGCCCAGAGGCCACAGCTGTTACGCTGGCCCGCTTCCTCGACGACTCCTTGTCGGTGGGCGAAGCCGAGGTGGTTGACCTCGACGAGGAGACATATCGGCAGGGCCAGTGGAACCTCCAGCTTTATGGGCTTGCCCAGACGCCTCAAGAGCCCAACCTTGTCCAGACGGGAAAGATGATGGTAGAGGCCGTGGGAGACGAAGCCATCCGAGAGGAGATGGCGGACTACTTCCAAGAACTCATGGAGGAGGAGCCCGAATCCCTGTTCATCTTCGGCCCTGGGGGTACCACACGCGGCCTGTGTGATAGGTTGGGTTTGGAGAAGACGCTGTTGGGCATCGATGCGATTCTCTCAGGCGAAGTTGTAGGGCGGGACCTGAACGAGGATGGGCTCACGAGACTCCTGGAAGCGCATCCGAGGGCGAGGCTTGTCCTCAGTCCCATCGGCGCCCAGGGCTTCATCCTCGGTCGAGGGAATCTGCAGCTAAGCCCCCAGGTTCTGCGGATAATAGGACTCCATAACATTCTCATCGTGGCAACTCCTGCAAAGCTGCGGGCTACACCACATTTGAGAGTAGACACAGGAGATCGGGACTTGGATCGCCATTTCCTGGGAAAGGGCTACCTCCTCGTGATTGTGGGCTACCGAACCAAGAAGTTACATCCTGTCCAGGGGCTCTGAAGCGCAAACGACGGTCTAACTCGCAGTTACGCCTCACTTCCCCGTCCGAGGAGGAGACGATGTATCACATGTCTCGAGACGTCGATTGGCTCATTCTTCAAGACTTACGGTCATCATCGGTGAGGGCATCTCGATGCCAGCCTCTTCAAGGTGGTGAACGATGCTCTCGTTCACCTCTCTTCTGACCCTGTTCAGCTTATCAGCATCACTGATCCAGAACTTGAGCTTGAAGAGCAAAGCATAATCCCCGAACTTCTCCAACCCAGCATATGGCTCCCGACCGGGTTCGCCCTTGATGACCAGGGGGTTCTCCTTTGCGGCCGCCACCAACGTGGCCTTCACGTCTTCGATGTTCGATCCATAGGCCACGCCAACCGTGGTACTCTGCCTTAGGGCGGCGTCGGGCCCCACCAAGTTCACGACCATGTCCCTGGACAGCTTGTTGTTTGGAACCACCAGAATCTTGTGGGAGGGTCGGTGGTACAACTTGGTAGTCCGCAGCCCTATCTTTTCTATCCTGCACCTATCACCGTCGATTTCGACCAAATCTCCCTCCTTGATGTCTCTGTCCAGCAAGAGGAAGATTCCACTGAAGAAGTTGGAAAGGCTTTCCTGGGCTGCGAAGGCGATGGCTATGCCGAGGACTCCCATGCCCGCGATAAAGGCAGTTAGATCAAGGCCGAACACGCCGGCAACCAAGGAGGCACCGAAGACCAATATGAGAATGGCGCCAACCTTGTGGACTACCGGCCATATGACATCGAACAGGGGGGTCTCCTTCTTCGCGGCCATTCTTCGCCCGTATTCGATGACGACGCCCCTGAATATTCGATAGGCCACCCAAGTCAGCAGTAACACGAGGAGTGAGCTATAGATGAGAAAGATGAGGTTAATCGTTTCTACCGGAAGCTGGAGTATCGCCAGGGAATGGACAACCCCATAGGCGACGAGTATCACGACCAGGGGGCCGCGAAGGATGTCCAGGATCACGTCGTCTAGTCGAGTCTTCGTGTTTTTGGCATATCTGCGAAAGATTGGCGTGATGACCAGGATGGCTAGGGCTGCAAAGCCAGTCCAGATCGCAAGGCTGATTAGGAAGGTCACCCACCGGTTGTTCAGGGGCGCCGGGAGGGGATTATCGAATAGTCCCAGTATCCGATTCTCTTCAGAGATGACCGGCGGCACAGCCTTCAGGATAGCCACCGCTGTCAGGGTCTCCGTCTCAGTGATCGTCGGTGCCAAGGCCGAGACTAGTTCGATTGTCACCGTGAACGTCACGCTACCATCCTCCAGGGCCTCCGAGGCCTGGATGGCCAAAGTCACGTTCAGACCATTGTTAGGGCCGAGCGTCGCGTATTCCGGTTCTAGCCGGGCCTCCCAAGCTAACCCTGAGGACGGTTCAACGTCTGTGGTTACAACCAAGAAAGATTCGTTCTGGTTGAACACCAACCAATCATATGTCACCTCCCCCCCCGCAGATAGCGTTTTCGAATAGGAATCATCGACCTCAAAAACCGTGGCCAAATTCTGACCTAGCGTCGAGCCGGAGAACCCCAACATCGCCCCTGCTATGAGGACGATGATGATGGTAGACCTCGTAGCCACTAGCCCAACCTCCCCACCGCGATATCCATCCCCGGGGATATAAATGGATGGGTGGGGAGTGCGCTGCTAGAATATGTATAAATCCTTCACCCTTCATGTAGCCGTTATGCCAGAAGAATCACGAAGGACG
>CAYFXF010000161.1:0-2352 GCA_964347085.1 uncultured Gemmatimonadota bacterium
TAGCACAGAATGTAGTAGGTGTATGTGAAAGAGGCAGAGTGTAAATTAAAGTATGCTATACGTAATAAAACCTGTTTTTTCTAGTAGTATTAGTGAGTTATTTGGTCTTATCCTATTCAGCTTTTATGGGGTTGTCAACTAAAGACTGATTTGTCTCCCGTCCTCTGCATCACCACTTCCATAGCCTTGAAGTAATCTCTTTGCACTTTGAGATTGGACACCTTGCAATACCTTTGGGTGGTCTTGATGCGGCTGTGTCCGAGGATGTCCTGGATGGTGACCAGATCCGCATCCGCATTGAGCAACTGTGTTGCCATGGTATGACGCAAGTGGTGACAGGACACCTTCAAGTTGGCCTTGCGAGCATAGTATTCCATGCGCTTTTGGATGCCCCGAACGGAGATAGGTTTCCCTCGATAGGTGCCCTTTTCAACCAGGAAGACTCTCTTTGCCCTGGAGCGAGGCCTCATCCGGACATATCGCATGAGGGCATCATAGGCATCGTTACTTACATAGACGACACGGTCTTTTGAGCCTTTGCCATTTAAGACATAGATTCTTCTGCGCTTAAGATCCATGGCACCAAGGCTCAGCTTTGAGACTTCCTCAACCCGAAGACCACAGCGAAGCATGAGCATGAACATGGCACGGTCCCGAGCCTTGGTAATGACACTGAAGAGTTTATCGATCTCTTCATCCCTTAAGTGGCTTGGCAGTGGTCTGGAAAGCTTGAGAGCATAGCCTTTTTTGACCGGGTTGGAGATTGAGAGCTCCTCTTCAGCTCTCAGATACTCATAGAATCCCCGGATACTGTCCAGGTGACAGTTAATGGTCTTGGGCTTAAGGTTTTTGTCCAAAAGCAAATCAATATAGGTCAAAAGCTTTTTGTGGGTGACCTCCTCTATGGGTACATCCAGCCAGATGGCAAAGTGTTTAAGAGTGTTTAGGTAGTTCTTCACTGTGTGTTTGGAGTAGTTCCCTCGTTTCAAAAATCTCCGGTAGTTCACAATCCAGTTGGTAGCTGCCATCTATCTCACCCCTTTCTATTTTGCCCATAGCACAGAAGTACTCCTCTTCCCTGGTTTTGTCTGTAAGCCTGGCATAGCGCCTGGTCATCTCGATGCTACTGTGACCCAAAAGCTGCTGCAAACACTCAAGGCGCATACCCGCATTAAGAAGCTCACTGGCACAGGTGTGACGAAGACAGTGAAGGGTGTAACCCCGGTGAGATATACCCGCTCTGGCTAGATAGTTACTAAACCTCATACGGGCATTGTTATAGCTCATGCTGCATCTGCCCCGGGCGTAGAAGGCTAGCTTCTTTTTCGGGTCTCGTTCTTTAAACCACGCTGTCAAAGCAACTTTGGCATCCTCACTGAGATAGACAACCCTTCCAACTCGAGTCTTCTCTGCCGCATAGATCTCAACCCTTCGCTCCTTAAGGCTCACCTCTCTCACCATAAGTTGCAAAAGCTCTCCAATCCTCATCCCTGTACGCAACAACACCAACACCATCGCCCGATCCCGGGTGCTGTCAATAACTGAAAGCAATCTTCTCACATCCTCAGGATCCATAGCCCGGGGAAGGGAATCTGAAACTTTAACCGTTATCCTCTTTGGCAAAATATCGGGGCGTAAAACTCCCCTATCAGCCAAAAACCGAACGAAAGCCTTCACGATGCGCAGCCTGGTGTTCACCGTCGAAGGCTTCATCCCCCGGTCTTGCTCATACTCTATGAAAGCGAAAAGATCTTCTCTGGTGATCTCTTCTAGGTGGGATGCTTTAACAAAACTCAGAAAGATATCTATGCTGGTAAGCGTGCTGCGAAGGGTGTTGGGGCGGCAGTGGCGCCGGTGTTGATCCCGAAGATACTCCTCTACATACTCCTTGCCGGGTATCTCTTTGCCCTGAAGCTTCTGCAAAGCATCATCAAGCGCTCGTACTCTGCCATTGGACTGTTCTGACCATTGATTGAATGCCCCGGTAACTGCAACAGTGCAGCTCCAAGAAACGTTGCGGTTAAATATTCTTGCATTAGTGCCAACTTCCGATGATAATACTTCTGCGGTCATCGTCTGCCCTCCTTTGTTAACAAAGGGTTACCTAGAAAAAACAGGCAGATAATGACCGCTTTTCCTTTTAACAGTCAACTACCTTTTTGTTACGTACAGAAGTATGTAATCCACAGTCAGGTTGGCAGGTCTGGACTTCGGTCGAACACACTCTCACTGAGCAAGGAAATTATGCAAGTATGATTAACATATCTTAAACTTTAACGCATGGTCAGGATTAAAGATATATAGCAGAGATCCAAACTTGCAGATCAGATGTAATGTATACAAAATCTAGCA
>CAYFXF010000161.1:2458-2705 GCA_964347085.1 uncultured Gemmatimonadota bacterium
CCATACAACCGCAGGCGCCGCACGTTCATTGACGTAGAGTCGAAATACGTCAGGTCGCGCGTAATGACCCGCAACATCAAAGTCGTATTTACCGCGGGCAATATCACCAAAGTCAATATCAGCGGTGAGGATGCACTCTCCCTCATAATCAGGACCAGCAAGGATTTGCCCGAGCGGTCCGACGATGCAGCTACCTCCTCGGATTATTAAAGTGTCGGGGTCATCACCCTGGATAGCAAGGTAATCT
>CAYFXF010000162.1:0-571 GCA_964347085.1 uncultured Gemmatimonadota bacterium
CAAGGAGTACGCCGAGTACTACGCGGGCAACCCGCAGGAGTACAAGCAATACATGCGCCTGTTCAATGACATGATCGATGTCATCCTGCGTTGCGACAAGCCGGTCATCAATCGGGTCAACGGGATGCGCATCGCGGGCGGCCAGGAGATCGGCATGGCCTGTGACTTCAGCATCGCCGCCGATACGGCCCGCTTCGGTCAGGCCGGGCCCAAGCATGGCTCGGCCCCGGACGGCGGCTCGACCGACTTCCTGCCGCTCTACGTCGGCTTCGCGCACTCGATGGAGAGCGGCATCCTTTGCGAGACCTGGAGCGCGCACAAGGCGCTGTTCATCGGCCTGATCAACCAGGTCGTGCCAGTGCTGAAGCTGGACGGAAAGTGGATCCCCAACCCGATGGTGGTCACGGACCGCTTCGTCGACGAGTTCGGCAACATCATCTACGGCGAGTTCAAGACCGGCGCGGACAAGGAGGCGGCGAAGGCGATCCTGTCAGAGGCGGAAACGGACCTCAGCAAGCTGGACGAGGCGATCGAAGCGCTCTGCACGAAGATCCTCATGCTGATGCCCGAC
>CAYFXF010000162.1:703-2699 GCA_964347085.1 uncultured Gemmatimonadota bacterium
ACGGAGGCCAAGGCCGGGTTCCGCGCCTTCAACGAGGGGCCGAAGGGCAAGCGCGAGGTCGACTTCATCAAGCTGCGCCAGCTGCTGGCGCAGGGCCACCCCTGGGACGACGAGCTGATCCGAGCGATATCGCCGCAATATCAAGCGAAGGACTGACCGGCGCGAGGCGCGCGCCACACGCGCCGAAGCGGAACGCCTGGGAGGTAGCAGGTATGAATCTGGATCTAGAGGGCAAGAACGCGATCGTCACCGGCGGCAGCGTCGGCATCGGCGCGGCGATCGCCGTCGGGCTGGCTCGCGAAGGCTGCAACGTGGCGATCAACTACCGCCGCCACGACACCGAGGCCAGGGAGGTCGTCGGGAAGATCGAAACACTCGGCCGCAAAGGTTTGGCGGTCAAGGCCGACGTGAGCAGCTACGACGACGCTCAGCGAATGGTCGGCACGGTGGTCGAGACTTTCGGCGGCCTGGACATCATGGTCTGCAACGCCGGGATCAACTGGGACGGCGTGATCTGGAAGATGACGGAGGAGCAGTGGGACACCGTCATCAACGTGAACCTCAAAGGCTACTTCAACTACAACAAGGCGGCCGCCCTGGTCTTCAAAGACCAGAAGAGCGGCAAGATCGTGAACATCTCGTCGATCAACGGCATGCGGGGCAAGTTCGCGCAGGTGAACTACTCCGCCTCGAAGGGCGGCGAGATCGCGATGAGCAAGTCGCTGGCGCGGGAGCTGGGCAAGTTCAACGTGAACGTCAACGTCGTGGCGCCCGGCATGGTCATGACCGAGATGGCCGAGGGCATCCCGCCGGAGTTCCTCACCAAGGCGATGGATGAGACTGCGCTCGGCCGTTTCGCGACACCCGAGGAGTGCGCCGACCTGGTCGCCTTTCTCTGTTCCGATAGAGCGCGCCATATCACCGGAGAGGTGATCAAGATCGATGGCGGTCAATACATGTAGGGCGGTGCGGACATGACTAGAGTTGGAATCATCGGCCTCGGACACGGTGTGTTCGGCCGTCGCAGCGACGCCACCGTGCAGGAGCTCGCCTTCGAGGCGTTCCGAGACGCGCTGAAGGACGCCGCTATCGACCGGAACGCGATCGACGCATCCGTCGTCGGTTCGGTACCCGAGTATCATAAGCAGCGTTCGCTGGCTGGCGTCGTTCAGGAGTATCTGGGTCTTGTGCCGAAGCCGACCTGGCTGACCGAGGTCGCCTGTGCGTCGGGTAGCGCGGCGCTGCGCACGGCCTGGATGGCCATCAAGGCGGGCCTGCACGATGTGGTGGCCGTGATCGGATGCCAGAAGATGACCGAACTCTCCACGGCCGAGATCCTGGCGCTCATGGGTCGGGTCGGTGAGGTGCAGTGGGAGTCCGGCTTCGGGACCACGTTCCCCGGCTACTACGCGATGTTCGCCAAGCGGCACATGCACGAGTTCGGTACGACCCGCGACCAGCTGCTGGACGTAGCGATCAAAAACCACTTCTACGGCGCCAAGAACCCGTACGCGCTGTTCAGAAAGGAGATCACCTCCGAGAAGGCGAAGGCGTCGGAGGAGGTGGCGAGCCCCTTCCAGGTCTACGACTGCTGCGCGAACGCCGACGGCGCCGCCTGTGTGATTTTGGCGAGCGAAGAGCGGGCGCGTGAGATCTCCACGAAACCGGTCTGGCTGGACGGCATGGCCTGCGCGTCGGCCACGATGTCGGTCTTACGCAGGCCGAGCCTGGTCGGCCTGCCGAGCGCCGAGAAGGCCGGCGCCGACGCCTACCGGATGGCCGGGGTCGGGCCGGACGACGTCAAGGTGGCGGACGTTCACGATTGCTTCACGATCGCCGAGATCATGGCTTACGAAGATCTGGGCTTCTGCAAGAAGGGCGAGGGCGGGCCGTTCGTGGCAGAGCGCCAGACCTACATCGGCGGGAAAGTCGCGGTGAACGTGGACGGCGGCCTGAAGGCGAAGGGCCACCCGATCGGTGCCACCGGCGTGTCGAT
>CAYFXF010000163.1:0-2684 GCA_964347085.1 uncultured Gemmatimonadota bacterium
GCGCCGAGCTGAACGCCGAGATCGAGAAGCTGTGGCCCAGCGGGGCCGGGGCCAAGGAGGCGGCGGGCGAGCGACCGCCCCCGTCGGAGGGGCGGTCCGGCGGGCAGATCGCCGGCGACGCGTGACTGGCCTCGTCCCGGGGGACTCCCGACGGGCTCAGACGAACAGCGCGGTGGCCCCCTTGGCTTCCAGCAGCGCCGTGGTCGCGCCCGCCGGTTCCCCTAGCCCCTCGACGAGGACTCCCATGTCGCGAGCCAGCTCCAGGAGCTCTGTGGGGCTTGCGACCTTGTTCTCGGTGGCAAGCTTCCGCATCATGCGCGGCCCCATCCCGGCGAGGTTCATCTTCCCCAGCTTCAGGTGCTCGGTCCCTCCACGATTGAGGACGGAGAGCCCCTGCTGCATCCAGTTCTCGCCGGTGATGCGGACTTCGTTACTCACCAGGGGGAACAGGCCCCAGAAGGTGAAGAAGACCGTCACCCGCTGCCCCATGGCGGCCCCGGTCGTGGCCAGGATCAGAGTGGCCCACATCTTGTCGAGGTCGCCGCTCGAGGCGAAGAGGACCAGCTTTTCCTCCTCCTCGGTCGTCGGCTCCGCCTTCGTCGGTTCCTCAGCCATCGCTCATCCCTTCCTCCGAATCAAGAAGCGGAAGACGCCATTCTCTTCCGTCTGCTCCACCAGCTCGTGCCCGGTGGACTTCGTCCAGGCATCGAAGTCCGGGACCGAGCCGGGGTCCGTGGCCTCCACCTCCACCAGGTCGCCGCCGGCCAGGTCCTTGATCGCCTGAGCGGTCTTGACGATCGGCAGCGGGCAGGCGAGCCCTTTGAGGTCGAGATGCTTCGCGATCGCAGTGCTCATGCAGCGCTCCTCTCCTTCTCCTCCGCCCCCCGGGACGCGAACTCGGGGATTCGGCCCTGCGGGACGGTGCCCCAATAGATGCGGTTGAAGATCCACTTGGCCGAATGCCAGCGAAGCGACGGCTTCGGCGGGGTCGGCGGCCTCTCGTAATCGAACCGAAGGACCGTGGCCCGTCGTCCTCCCGTCTCCAGGAAGCACATGACCCGACCGTTGTAGGCTGCCTTCGGCGCCGTCCCCCTGATCAGCGACGTGATGCGGCTTGCAACGACCGGGGCCTCGAAGTGGGCCGTGGAACCGCTCTTCGAGATGGGGAGGTCGGTGGCGTCGCCGAGCGCGAAGAGCCGCTCGTGCTCCTTGTGTTGCAGCGTTGCGCGATCGGTGGGCACCCAGCCGCCGGCGTCGCCCAGGCCGCTCCCCTCGATCACGGACTGGCCCCGGTGGGGCGGCACGAGGACCAGCAGATCGTACTCGGCCTCCTCGCCCTCCAGCGAGGCCACGGTCCCGGCGGCGGGATCCACGGTCTCCACGTTGAAGAAGGTCTGCAGACGGATACCGCGCCTCTCCATGATCGGCTGCACCAGCTTGGAGGCCGGCTCGATCGTGAACGCGCGGTTCAGGGGGGAGAGGAGCGTGATCTCGGATCGCTCCCGCACGCCCCTCTTCCGCAGGTACTCCTCCAGCATCAGGGCGAACTCGACCGGGGCGGGCGGGCACTTGTACGGGATGCCCGCGATCCCAACAAGGATCCGCCCGCCTCGGAACGTTCGGAGCGCCTCGCGCAGCCGGAGCGCCCCGGAGAGCGAGTAGAAGTCGTGGGCTCCCTCCATCAACCCGGGGACCTGCTCGGGGACGAGGCGTGCCCCCGTGGCGGTGACCAGGTAGTCGAAGGGGAGAGTCCCGCCCCGGGAGAGGCGCACCGTGCCCTCATCCGGATCCACGCGCTCGGCGGCCTCCACCACGAGCTCCACGTCCTTCCGCAGGAGCGTGCGCTCGTCTCGCGCCAGCCACCGCCCGTTCGCCTGGCCCAGCGCGACGTAGAGGAACCCGGGCTGGTAGACGTGCATCCCGGTGGGATCCACGAGCGTCACCTCCGCGTCGCGGCCCAGCTCCTTCGACAGGAGATTGGCGCTGAGGGTCCCCCCAACGCCGCCGCCGAGAACGACGATCCGGGCGGGCACGGCTACCTCGCCTTCCGCACGAGGAAGCGAGCGTAGTCGTCCTCGGGGATCACCTCGATCAGCTCGTGGCTTGCCTTCGCCACCCAGGCGGGGATGTCGGACTTGGAGCCCTCGTCGCTGGAGAGCACCTCGATGACGGTCCCCACCTCCTCCTCGCGGATGGCCCCGATGAGGCTCATCAGCGGGCCGGGGCATGGCATGCCCCTGGCGTCGATGGTTCGGTCGGTCTTTGCGGTCGTCATGACTCGCTCCTCTCAGATGAAGGTCACGGGTCCGGTCGCCTGACCCACGAAGGCTGCGATCCCCATCACGTCATCCACCATGGGGTCCAGGTCGTCCTGCGTGATCCCCAGCATCTCGGTGGAGTGGGCGCACGCGTTGATCCCCACGTCACCGATGTCCTTGGCCTGACGGAAGGTCTCGGACCAGTGCTGGGCTCGCTCGTCCATGCGGCGCATGGCCTCTGCTCCCTCGGGGCCGGCCTCGGCCGAGACGCCGTGGTCCTTTTCGATGCGGTCGGCTCGGAAGGCGTCGAGCGCCCAGAACTGCAGGAAGACGTTGACCCGCTTTCCCATGGCGGCCGCTCCCGCCGCGAGCGTTGCGGCCGCGGTGAGCTTGTCGTCGGTCCCGGAGAACAGGACCAGCGAGAGC
>CAYFXF010000164.1:0-2670 GCA_964347085.1 uncultured Gemmatimonadota bacterium
AAAATCAAGGACAGAAAGAGATCAATTATCGGATTTACATTATTCAGAATATTCATCTTAAAACACACAGAAAGAACGTTATCATTTAGGATAATAAGGCAGTTTTAAGCTAGAACACCTGCTCTGTCCGTATGTGGTTTATTGGAGAACCCCAGAGGTTAGATGGAGCCTCTGGGTTTGGAACTCTTAAGGAGCGCGCGCGCTTCAAGGACTGGCAAGCCCAAAGAGACATTAGACGAAAAGTGAGAGCTGAAACAAGGCTTATGCTTCTAGGTGAATTCAAAGACCACAAAAACAAGATAGATGACCTGACTGAAGGAGTTTTCACAGCTTTAGAAGGGATCAGATGATGGAAGTAGTGACCATTCTTGGCAAGGACTATCCAATTCTAGAAGAGAGAGCCAACAAAGACATTGTTCAGATCAATAAAGGGAGAGTGTCCATAAATTCAAACAGAAGACTACCAGAATCACTTCTAAAAGAATTTCTGGAAGGCTTACTGTTTAACAAACTTGAAGAGATCCATGAAGAGATCAAAAAAGGAGGGAAAATTGACCTTCTAGGGAACCTAGACTTTGAGATTACAGAAAGAATAGATAACAAGAAAGGGAGAATTGCCAAACTAAAAGGCAACAGAATAATTCTGCAGCTTGATGCTATAGCCTTGCCAGAGAACATACTCAGATACATAGTTGCTCATGAAATAGCACATGTAGAAAATAAGAGACATACCAAGAAATTCTGGAAGACTGTTGAATTAATATGCCCTAACTTTAGAGAGGCTCAGCAGCAACTGACAGGCTTTGGAAAAGAGATCTGCTGTTCTCCAAGACAAACTGCTTGAAGCTTTTGCATTTTTAGCCTAGGTTTCTCTTTGTAAAAATATCATCAACTGATTCAAACTTTTCTTTCGCGCGCGCGCGCGTATCATAGATGGTCTTTCTTCATTTTGGGTCTAGGTGCATTGCAATATTCACAATTTGTATTGTTAGAATGATTTGGACAGGAGCAATAGTCACACCACCAGAGATTTTCTTGAGTTGATTCCATCTCTCTTTCCAAGGTCAATTCTTCAATAATCTTATTCTTCACTTTCTCAAGAAGGACAGATGAAGCTTCATGAGGTTGTAGAGTTTCAAGTTCTTTGATGGCATTCTTAATTACTCTCTTAGCTTTGCCCCACTCTGAAGCACAATAACTTATGTATGGATGACGGCTTCCCTTTCTAAAGGCTTTAAGTTTAGTAAGGCATTGAGGGCACTCAAAATACTGACTGAAGAAATGTTTTCTTTTATGTTTAACATCTACTAGGCATTTAGGGCAAAGAATTGGAAAAGATCGCAAATACCCTTCCCAATGAGTTTTATAAGGATACAATCTTACTAAAGCTTCCATTCTCTTCCGTTGTATAGTCTCAATGTATTTCTTTACGCTCAAAACAGATTCTCTCCTTAAGAAACAATCTAGAACTTTTCTCCTTAAATTATTAATGCAACCTCAAATGAAATAACTTAATACTATACACCTAATATTGTTTGTAACGGATAAGAGATGCCAATTGAACAATTCAAACTAAGCCATATGAATGGACGCCAATTTGAAGATTTAGTGGAGCAACTCGTTAAAAGAATGGGATTCATCGTTGAGGAAAGAAAACTAACAGCGGATGGAGGCGTTGATGTGCTTGCCACTTCTTATGAACCTATTTTTAAGGGAAAATATGTTATCCAATGCAAAAGATATACCCATAAGGTTGGAGAATCAATAGTTAGAGACCTTTATGGAGTAGTACATTCAAGGAATGCAAACAAGGGAATTTTAATAACTAATTCAACCTTTACAAAAAAAGCAATAGACTTCGCTCGAAATAAACAACTTGAACTGGTTGATGGAGAAAAATTACGCAGTTTACTTGTCAAGTATGAAATTACAAAACCTAAAAAGAGAACGGTTGTATTGCCTAATTACGCTCTCTTTCTGGGAAATAGTTTTGTTCCAGCCCTAAATAAAATAAGAGAACATGTTGAAGACATTAAAAATGGGAGAGTCTACATGGACAAAAGAATCTACAGCAATAAACAATTGTATGACCTACATAGGGCCAACATCGATAGACTTGGTGACTACGCCAATTTTGTTGCAAGTATTGTCAATTCTTGGGGGTCAACCTTTATAGAAAAAGAACCTGATATGCAACAACTCAAAAATGATTGTGGAAAAGTAATAGATGCAACAAAGAAACTTGTTAACGATTATAAAAGTTTGCTAAGTGTTATTCCACCTCCAAAATTACATGCATCCTTTTTAAAGATTCATGAGAAGTTTATTGCTTGTTATCCCTCTGTATTTGAAACCATCTTTCGATTTGCAGATGAAATTGAAAAAGCAACCACTGATCCTAAACCGCAAATATACCGATTTATTCTCACTTTCCCAGATAAAGACTTGCAGGAGTTAAGTAAAGCAATTAAGGAAGCAAAGGAAATTATGCGGACTCAACGACAGAAGTCATGGTGGCAGTAACTACGAGTATCAAACAAGATGAAGTTAGGCTTCTAGATCCTCTAAAAGTATCAATAATCTTGGTCTCTTTTCATAGAATGAACATTCTCTCCCTTTCATAATGAGATAGTACTTCTCAAATACTTCACCTGTGGACTTGCATTTCCA
>CAYFXF010000165.1:0-2648 GCA_964347085.1 uncultured Gemmatimonadota bacterium
AGGGTCCAATCCTCGACCGCTTGGAGCCGCTGCAGGACTGCGGGGGCGAAGCGACGAGAGAAGACCGAACCAACGCAGCTGGGCAGGTCGTGTGCAAGCCGAACTTCATCGCCGCCGATACGAAGAGCGAGTTCAGCCCGCATCTAGGCGTGAGCTTCCCGGTGACGGCGAAGTCGACGTTCCGACTCTCCTATTCGCACAGCGTGCAGGCGCCGGCGCTCCAGGGCCAGTCCTTCGGGCTCCTCGGTGCCGCGGTGGGTCAGACCGGCCTGTTCAATGACCAGTACGCCGACTTTCAGGGCGGGCTGGCGAATACCAACGCGGAGTTCGGCCGCGACGTCGAAATGCCGCGCACGGTGACGTTCGAGGCCGGCTATCGGCAGCTCATCGGAGAGGATCTGGTGCTGGACGTGGCAGCGTACTCGAAGACGCTGCGGAACGGTCTGACGTACCGTAAGCTGCCGTTCGAGGACCCGAACGTGCCCGGCCAGCTGGTATTCATCAACGTTCTGACCAACGCCGACTACACACAGACGCGGGGGTTCGACGTGCGGGTCGACAAGCGGTTTGGCGAGCTCGCGGACGTCTCGGCCAACTACACCTTTGTCGACGCGCGAGGTACCGGCTCAGACCCGTTCACCTACGTCGACCTGCTGCTGCGCCAGAACACGAATCTATCGATCATCACCGGCGAGCCGGTTATACCGCCGGACGTGATTTTGCCGCTGGAGCAGAATCGGCGACACAACCTCGCCGGGACGTTCTCCCTGCTCTTCCCCCCGGACTTCCAGCAGGGGACAGCCCTCGGCAGCGTGCTGTCCGACCTCGGATTCTTCGTTACGGGGCGGCTGGCTTCGGGGCTTCCGTTCACGCGCCTCGTGAACAGCGCAAACGGACAGACGGGGCCGCCGACGCTTGCCGGGCTAGGGGGCATTCCGGCTGAACAGTTGAACTCGTCGGTCATGCCCTGGGAGAAGCGCCTGGATGTCAGGTTGACTAAAGGCTTCAACGTCAGGGGCATGCGGGCGCGGCTGTTCGTGGACTGGCGAAACCCGCTCAACCTGAAGAACACGAACCAGATCTACCTAGAGACGGGTACGGTCGAGAACGAGCAGTTCAGGAGGAAGATACTCGACCAGCATCTCACCGATCCGTTGCTGGACGGTGACACCGACATCGACGACTTCGACATCAACGCGGAGTCGCCGGAGAACGCCTTTAACAAGTTCGCGCTGCTGCAGGCGGAGGAGCGATTCGGCGACGGTGACGGCTTCTTCACGGTCGAGGAGCAGCGGAACGCCTTTGGCGCTTTCTACGACTTGTTCTTCGGCCCACAGACCCTAGAGGAATCGAACCAGAGTATCCGATTGGGTTTCGAGGTTCTGTTCTAGCGGTTGAGGGCAGTGCGAGAAACAAGATCCCGGCGCGACGGCGGGGCTGCCGCGCCGGGGGCTCAAACAGAGGCGTACCTTTGGCTTCAGGAGATACCATGAAACGCGTCAGGTGTGCACGGTTTCGTGTCTTTGGCTGCGGGCTGCTGCAGAGCGCGCTCCTGGCAACTCTGGTCGCGGTGCTCGCGCTGCCATCGACGGCTGGGGCTCAGCGGGCAAAGTACCAGCAGATGCAAGAGAAGCTGCGGGACCAGAGCCAGTTCCGCCTGTTCAGCTCGCCCACGGTCGTGCTGGCCGTGAACCAGTTTCAGTGCGGGCTGCGAAACCAGGGCGACACGTGCTCGAACGTGTTCAACAGCCCGACGGGCGGAGGCGGCTTCTGGCCGACGGCGTCGTCGAACCAATACATGTTCAACGCGGGCCTCAATCTCGCCGGGATCATACCGCCCGATGCGGGCTTCGCCTGGGCAGGTGATACGGTGGGCGCCTACTTCTTTGATGCCCGTGGAACCCAGGCGCACGGGTCACCGATCACCGAGATCTTCAACTCGCTCGACCCGGACGATCTGGCGAACTGGCCGGATGTCGGATCGGTGTCGGACTTTCCCGAGGCGACGGCCTTCGTGACGGACGAGGCGCTGTTCGATCCGGTGCTGATCGGCGAAAAGGCAGCATCGCAGCAGGACACGTGGGTGGTCTACTGGGACGGCGATCCGGCCTTTCTGGCGAACCGCCAGCATCCCATGGGGGTCGCGGTCGAGCAGCGCACGCTGGCCTGGAACTTCCCCGGGATCGAGGCGACCGTCTTCTTCATCTACAAGTTCAGGAACGTCACCAACAACGCCGAGTTCCAGCGTCTGAACGAGGCACAGTTCGGCATCCCGCTGCCCGACGAGGGGTGGCGGATCGACTCGATCTATGTGTCGTTCGACAACGACCCCGACGTGACCAACGATTTCGACAGGAACTACTCGACCGCCGTACTGCCGTTCGATATGGGTTTGGCTTACGAGTGCACGAGAACCCGAGCAGCCCTGGAGCTCAGTTCCCCGATCCGCTCGGCGTCGCGCAGCTGTGGCGCGTCCTCTCCGGCAACAGCAACCCGGGGCTCGGTGACGCGCCGTGCACTTTCGCGAATCCCAAGGAGCGGCGCGTCTGCTTCCTGGCGCAGGAGCAGAAGGATACGCGTTTCCTCCAAGCCTCCGGCCCCTTCTCACTCGATGCGGGTGAAGCGCAGACGGTTGTGGTGGCCATGAT
>CAYFXF010000166.1:0-2575 GCA_964347085.1 uncultured Gemmatimonadota bacterium
CGGCTGCAGCAGTCCGTTCTCGCGGATCGAGTCGACCAGCTCGCGCAAGGAGTCCGGGTCGACGGCCTGGCGCGGTTGGAAGGGGTTGGGCCGTAGGTCGGCGACAGGGAGCCCGCGATCGGGGCTGACAGGGGCGTCGGCGCTCTCCTCTGGGAGGTAGTCACCGAGGAGGGCGCCGAGGCCTTTACCGAGTCTTTGTTGTTTCCTGGCCACTGCCGTTCCTGGTCAAGAGTTCTTTTGCCAAGGCGAGATAGCTAGATGCGCCGGTGGAGAGCACGTCGTAGAGCAGGATGGGTTGTCCGAAGCCGGGCGCCTCGGCCAAACGGATGTTTCTGGGGATCGACGTCCGGTACACCTTCCGACCGAAGTACTCCCGCGCCTCCTCCGCCACCTGCCGCGCCAGGTTCAGCCGCTCGTTGAACATCGTCAACAGCACGCCCTCGATCTGCAGCCCCGGGTTCAGGCTGCGTTGGACCAGCTGCACCGTGCCTAAGAGCTGGCTCAGCCCCTCGAGCGCGTAATACTCGCACTGGATCGGGATAAGGACGGCGTCGGCGGCCGCCAGGGTGTTCACGGTCAAGAGGCCGAGCGAGGGCGGGGTGTCGATGATCACGAACTCGTAGCGCCCGCAGATCGGCCGCACGGCATCGCGCAGGAGCGTCTCGCGTCCGGGGCGGCGGGCCAACGCCACCTCGGCGCCGAGCAGGTCGCGGTGCGAGGGGAGCAAATCGAGATGCGGGAAGTGGAGGCCCTGGAGGAGAATATCGTTAGCTGCCTTACCTTCCAGCAGCATGTCATAGACCGAGGCGCGCAGCCGGTCCCGATCGACGCCCAGCCCGCTCGTCGCGTTCCCCTGCGGGTCGGCATCGATGACGAGCGTCGAGCGTTCGGCGACCGCAAGGCTGGCCCCCAGGTTGATGGCCGTGGTCGTCTTCCCGACGCCGCCCTTCTGGTTGGCGATCGCGATGATTCTTGACATGTGAGAGCACCGGCCCGGAGCGGAAGCGGGGGTGGGCCCGGATCGCTGAATGGGAAGTTAAGCGGGTCGGGGGAGCGAGGAAAGGGGGCGATGTTTCACGTGAAACAGCGGGGCGGGACCGCCGTCGAGGTTTCACGTGAAACGCCTCTAATCTTAACGCCGGCAAAGACTTACGTTGTCCGACCCGCCTGCCGACGCCGGACCTCCATCATCAGGTTCTGCAGGTCGCTCGGCCCGACCCCGGGCACCCGCCCGGCCTGGGCGAGCGTCTCTGGGCGCACCCGGTCGAGCTTCTGCCGCGACTCGGTCGAGAGGCTCTCCAGCTTGAGATACGGGAGGTCCGGCGGTAGCCGAAACTCGGCCCGGCGCCTCAGCTGGGCCGCCCGCGCCCGCTCTTTCGATACATAGCCGGCGTACTTGAGGTCCATCTCCACCGCCGCCAGCGCGTCGAGATCGGGCGCCCCGTCGCCCGAGAACGTCCCGCTGTCTTCGACGAGTTCGACCAGGCTCACCTCGGGTCGCTTCGCCAAGTCGGCCAGGGGGACCGCCGCCACGATCGGTGTGGTCCCGCGCGACTCCAGGTAGTCGTTGACCTCCTCCGGTGCCGCCAGCGCGCCCGCCGCCCATTCCGCCGCCGCTTCCTCACGGGCCCGCCGCTCGTCCAGCACGCGGCGCTGCTCCTCGCTCAGCAGCCCCAACTCCGCCGCCCGCGGACCGAGCCGCTTGAGCGCGTTATCCTGCCGCAAGAGCAGCCGGAACTCGGCCCGGGAGGTGAAGAGACGATACGGCTCGTCGACCCCCTTCGTGACGAGATCGTCGATCAGCACCCCGATGTAGCCCTCGTCCCGGTCGATCACCCACGGATCCCGCCCCAACGCCGTGAGCCCCGCGTTTACCCCGGCCGCGATCCCCTGGGCCGCCGCCTCCTCGTAGCCCGTCGTGCCGTTCACCTGGCCGGCGAAGTAGAGCCCCGCCACCGCCTTCGACTCCAGGGTGGGAGCCAGCTGATGAGGCGGGAAGTAGTCGTACTCGATCGCGTAACCCGGCTGGGTCATCCGTGCCCGCGCCAGGCCGTTTACGGCCGCCAGAAACACCCGCTGCACCTCGGGCGGCATCGAAGTGGAGAGCCCGTTGACGTAAAGCTCGCTCGTCTCCAGCCCCTCCGGCTCGAGGAAGATCTGGTGCCGGCGCGCCTCCGGGAACTTGACCACCTTATCCTCGATCGAGGGGCAGTAGCGCGGCCCCCGGGCCGTGATCGCCCCGCCGTACAGGGCCGAACGTTCCATATTCCGCCGGATGATCGCCTGCACCTCCGGACCGGCCCAGGTGATCCAGCAGGGGAGCTGCGGTAGCCGCTCGGCCCGCTCCCAGAACGAGAATCGGAACCCCTCCCCATCCCCGTCCTGTCTCACAAGCAAGCTATAATCGACGCTCCGGCCATCCACCCTAGGCGGGGTCCCCGTCTTGAAGCGCGTGACCTCCAGCCCCAGCGCCTCGAGCTGCTCCGCCAGCTCGACCGCCGGCGCGTCGCCCGCCCGACCCGCCGCCTCCCGAATCGCTCCCCCGATGTGGATGCCGCCGCGCAAGAAGGTCCCC
>CAYFXF010000167.1:0-2554 GCA_964347085.1 uncultured Gemmatimonadota bacterium
TGAGGTCTGCCCTTTGCCGCTTGTCCCCTCGGGCTTCAGACGAGTTCTTCCTCCTCGTCCCTCGCCTGCCGAGTTGGCCTCAGGGTCGCTGGGGAGCGCCCCTGTCTCTACTGGTGTTTGTCTTCACCTCCTTTCTTTCGCCGTTCGAGCATTACAGTCACATGCTTCGTGGCGCACCGAACTGCTCGTGATGGTTTCCCGTCAAGCAGCTCTTCGGTCAGTGGGCCTCTATCACAGGCACACAGCCGCCGCGTGTACCTGATCATGACAATGACCGTGAAGGAGCACCAAGTTCGAGAATGCATGATTAGCGTGATTGCCGTCCCGATGGTGTATTTCCAGCACGTCTTCTGCCATGAAGCGCAATCCACAGTAAGCACATTTGCCGTTCTGCCGTTTCAGCACCTTAACAGTCCTGCTTGGCTTGGTGGGATCTCGTCCTAGCCGCGCCGACCAGTATAGCCAATCCCCATCGAATGGGCTTTTGTCACCCATTACCTTGACATGGCGACAGACTTTCGTGTTGCCATGTTTGATCAGGGTGGTTGTCCCATCGCTGAAGGCCACTCGTCCCCGGATGCGTCGCCAGTAGCGGCGGTAGCGCCAGCCTGGCGACTTGTGTCGGTGGTGACGATAGTCCGCCCATTTGACCAGTTTGAAGTAGACCTGGGTGTCCATCTGGTCAAAGACCTTTTTGGCGGTGCAGGTGTGGTAGTAGTTCGCCCAGCCCCGGATGATCGGATTGAGTTCCGAGATTAGGGCTGCCTGAGCGTTGCCTCGGTGCTTGTAGATCACTTCCCGAATTTGGAGCAAGTGGCGCTTCTGGGCTTTCTCACTGGGCTTGATGATCGTCTTGAAGCCCGGCATTCCCCGATAAGTGCGGGTGTGATACTTGCCGACCGGGAACTGGCGGATGGTGAAACCTAGAAAGTCAAAGCCAATTTGCCCATCGAACTCGGTGAGCGTATGCCGGATGTGGGTTTTGCTTGGTTTGAGCTTTAACCCCATTTCGGCCAGCCAGGCGTCGGTTTTATCCCACAGCACCAGGAGTGTCTCCCAGTCTTCATGAAGGATGACAAAATCATCGGCAAAGCGGATTACCCCCGGTTTATTGGGGTGTGGGCAGACCTTGACCAGGTGGTCTTCCAGTCCGTGCAAGGCTACATTGGCCAGTAAGGGTGAGGCCACCCCACCCTGAGGCGCACCCGTCTCCGGGAAGAGGGTCTCCCCATGCTCCACCACTCCAGCTTTCAACCATGCTTTCACCAGCCTGGAAATAGGTGAGATCGCCTTGAGTTTGCACACCAGGGCCTGATGGTCAATCCGGTCGAAGCATTTTTCGATGTCGGCGTCCAGCGCATACTTGGGTTTGAGCCGGATGAAGTTGAAGATAGCTTCGATGGCATCTTGCGGGCAGCGTCCAGGTCTAAAACCGTAGGAGTTAGGTTCAAACCTGGCTTCCCACTCCGGCTCTAAGACCAATTTGACCAGAGCCTGGCGCGCCCGATCGTACATAGTGGGAATGCCTAAGGGTCTTTGTTCGTTAGGATTGTTCAGCTTAGGGATGTAGACCCTTCTCGCCGGGTCGGCTTTCTGAGACAGATCGGTTAGCCGCCGGGCATACGCCAAGCGTTGCTTAGGAGTGAGCGAGGCTACCCCATCCACACCGGGTGTGCGTTTGCCACGGTTGTCTTGACTGACCTGTCGTACGGCAAGACAGCGGGCTGACCAGGATCGTAGGAGCAGCCGCTGCAAATTGTGGACTCGCTTTCGGTCACCACGGCGTTCGGCTTGGTAAATGCGCTTTTGGAGGCGGAAGACGTTCCGCTGATATTCCTTCCAGGGGAGCGATTTCCAGTCTTCAGTACGTTGTTCAATGCCTGCCATAAGACCTAACCTCTTCCAGAACCTTTACCTTCCCATCGACCGGGCTCACGTCAGCATATCCCCACATTTCTGTGAGGCTTTGGCTTCTTGAGCTATCCTGCCCGCCTGTAGTATCTGGCTGGCTACCGCCTCCATGGATGTGATGGAGGGCTACAGGCGGGTTACTCCGTTCCGCGCATCCATTCTGTGTGACTTTAGAGTGGTGCTTTACGCCGGGTTCCATTCGAGTGGATACTGTGCATGAATAGGTTGCACAGCCTGGAAGCCAATCCCTTTTGGGCCTGCCTATCAACCAGCGTTGGCAGGTTCTCCTTGACGACGCCTCAGCACACCTTCACTTGCGTTACTCATGGTCACCTGCTTGATGGGATCGCCTTGTCTGGTTCAAGACTTACCACCTTCTCATCCATGCATTCCGACGTTTGGGAGCCACCCATCCGCCGTTGGATGTTGCTGTCACCCATCCACTTTGGGGATAGGAGTTGGAGACTTGCGTTTATGGCATAATCACCTCACCTATATGGATACACAGTTGGCGAAGGACGCCGATCCTTGTTCGTCCTTCGCTGCCCATCCCCCGCCCTACGGCGGTTTCGGGCAAACGGATCGCACCAACTCGCTGGAGCCGACCCGGCCAGCTGGCGCAGCGAATTGAAGCTTGCCTTGC
>CAYFXF010000168.1:0-866 GCA_964347085.1 uncultured Gemmatimonadota bacterium
AGTCGTCGGCCGCCGCTATGATCGCCGCGTCGTCACGAATCGCGGGATCGGCGCACGAACCCAACGTCCAGCTCGCATCCGGCGATACGGTCTCGCCGGTTACTGGGTCAGTTACCGGGCCGAACGCCGACGGATTCTGACACACCTCGCGGGCGGTCGTCCCGTTGTTCGGGTCCAGCGGGTCCACGAAGAAATCACCGCCGGCCTGCCCGATGTCGAAGCGCAGCCCCAGGTCGAGCTTCAGGAAGTCGTACTCGATGATATCCTGTAGGTAGACGGCCGCGTCCCAGGGCGTCACGTCGTACTTCTGCTGCACGACGAAGACGTCGTTCGTCCCCTGGTTGCGCAGCTCCTCGAACCGCAGATCGTGGAGGTCCGCGAAGACGCCAAGGCCGAGGTTGTGGTGATCGGTCACCTGCGATTGCAGGTCGCCCCGCAGGACGTAGGTGGTGATTTCCTCACCGCCAAAGAACTGGTCGGTCCCCGAAGTCGGCGTGTTGTTGATGATCTCGATTCCGGGCGCGACGAACTGGTCGCCTGTGAAGTTGACGTCGCCGAACACGCCCTCCAGGCAGATGCCCTGGAAGAAGTTGCAAGCGCGCCGCTTCTGGAAAAAGCGGCCCGCGTTGATGTTCAGCGACGAGCGCCCGAACACCTGCGTGAATGTCCCCACCAACAGCGTACGGTCCGCCTGGACCGATCCCAGCACCACGTCCTCGAAGTCCCGGCCCGCCGTGATCGACTCGAAGAAAGCCGAGTCCTGCGGCGAGTCCACCACGGGAGACTCACGCGGATCGAAGCCTGTGAGCAGGAAGTCAAAGTCGAACCGCTGGAACTGCCGGCTCTGGTCGATGATGCTCGCGCTC
>CAYFXF010000168.1:876-2513 GCA_964347085.1 uncultured Gemmatimonadota bacterium
CGAACACCTGCGTGAAGGTCCCCACCAACAGCGTGCGGTCCGCCTGAACCGATCCCAGCACCACATCCTCGAAGTTCCCGAGCCGGGACGCCGTGATCGCCTCGAAGAAGGCCGAGTCCTGCGGCGTATCCACCACCGGTGACTCGCGCGGATCGAAGCCCGTGAGCAGGAAGTCGAAGTCGAAGCGCTGGAACTGCCGCTGGTCGTTGATCGCCGTGAAGCTCAGGCGGCTGGTCGGCGTGAAGGCCCAGCTCAGCTTCCCGAAGATCTGCTGGCTATCGTCGAAGCCGAAGGCTCGCCAGCCCGGGAATACGTCACGCGTGTTGGGCGCATTCAGCACGTTGGTCACCGGGCTCGACGGGTCGAAGACATCGTCGTCGAACTCCAGCACCCGGTTCGCTCCCGATCTTCGCAGGCCCGCGAACAGGAAGCGCAGCTTCTCAGCAGTGCCCGGGACCGGACCCGCGAGATAGCCTTCGAGGAAACGGAAGCCGCGCAGCTCGTCGGGATCGCTCCCGATCGCGCCGGCCAAGGCTGAGGTTTGGTACTCGAAGCTACCCTCGAGCTCGGTGCCCGGCTCCTTGGTCGCGATGTTAATGATACCCGAGAGGGCGTTGCCATACTTCGGTGGGAAGCCGCCCTTCAGGAAGTCGATCTGTCCCACCGCGGCCTTGGTGAGCGAGAACGCCGGCCCGCCGAACACGAAGTTGTTGATCGGTATGCCGTCGATCAGCGTGATCGTCTCGCCGTTGCGGCCACCGCGGATTCTGATCGGCGTCAGGCCGCGCGAGCGCTCGGTGAAGGCAAGGATGTTGGTGTTATCGGGGACCACGAAGAAGCCCTGCCTCAGCTCCAACGCCTCCTCGACGCTCGTGATCGGCAGCGCCTGCAGCTCCTCACTGCTGACCAGGTCGCGGCTACCCCGCGCGTCCACCTCGAGCAGCGGCGTCGCCTGGACCTCTACCCGCACCTCCTCAACCGCGATCGCCTGCGGCGTGAGCGGGAAGTTCACCGTCCGGGTGGCATCGATCCCGACCACCACGTTCTCGACACGAACGGTCTGATAGCCGATCAGCTCCGCCACAACGGTGTACGTTCCGGGTGGTACGTTCACGATGAAGTACCGTCCAGATTCCGCCGACAGCGAGCCAAGCCCCGTCGCCTCCAAGAACACCTGGGCACCAACCAGCGCTTCGCCCGTCTGCGAGTCGGTAACGACACCGGTGAGCTTGCCTGTCGTGGCCTGCGGATAAGCGGGCGTAGCGTGCATCAAGGCAACGACGCACAGTGCCGTGAACAGTAATGCGAGCTTCCTTCCTCGCTGTACCGACCTCTGGTCTGAGAACTCCTGCGGGTTCATCCGTACCTCCCTGCGCGATCAAAGCACTCTGACCCGTGAAGTAAGCGCCCCAAGAGGCATACCACACGCACGCCCCGGTGCGAGAGGTTGAGCCGACCGCTCACAGTGCGCGCCAGTAGCGCGCTGCAAACGCCGGGCTCGGCGCGCCTGAATTAGGCTTGAGAACCAGAGTCCGGCTCGGCGCACACCCCGCCGTCGCCGTTACCCGGTTGTCGAAGCTCAGAGATTGTGGTGAGAACTGTAGCCGTACGGCCCGCAACTCACCTCCTACACGGTA